>NZ_JANFQH010000033.1:0-31628 GCF_024436295.1 Megasphaera sp. SC8-1
CTGCGCCATCGGCATCATCCCTTCAGCCGCACGGAGTAAGTGATGATTCGTGGTTAGTGATTAGTGGTTCGCAAAAGAGGATGCTGCATTAAGCCAAAAACGCTAATGCAACATCCTCTTTTCAAAAAGCGTATGAAATTAAATTTATGTATTTACGAGCCACGAGCCACTAACAACTATTTTACAAAATAATGGGCCGAGTCGTCGACGAGGCTGTTTTCCAGGAGGGCTTTGAACTGCGGGGCACTCATTCCAGCTGCCTGGGCAGAGAACTGATAGTTTCCCACTTTCCAATGAGCGACGTAGGACGTGTCGTTGATTTTAGCGATGCTGATGGGAATACCGTCGATGACCTGGTCTTTCCAGGTTACGCTATAGACGCCGGAAATATCTTTCATCGATTTATCAGCTTTCTGGGGCATCGTGCGGACGCGGACCATCGTTTCCGGCTGGCCTAAGCGCTGGAAGCCGATGTCCGCAGTGTGTTTACCAAAGAGAGGTAATAACAGCTGAAGCCGGCGTCGCGGGTCAAATACAGCGGTCGTTTAAGCACCATAAGTATACTCAAACGTTTGATTTTTGTCAAACCAAGAACTCATTCCCACGTTTTCCAGATTTCCGGTACGTAGCCTATGGTAGCCTTAGTACCGTTGCGGACGATGGGCGTCTTCAAGACTTGCTGATTATCCAAGACTTTAGCATCTTTTTCATCATCGACGGCATATTGAATCAAGGCCAGCGCGTTTTTATCTTTGCATTTCGGATTGAGCATGGCGTCGAGGCCGCCGACGGCTTGTTTGACCTTGGTATATTCGCCTTTACTCAGGCCCTTTTCTTTCAGGTCGACGAATTGGACTTTGATGTTCCGTTCTTTGAAATAGCGGATGGCTTTCTTTGTATCAAAACACTTATTCGTGCCAAAAATCTGGATATTCATGGAGTTCCTCCTTTAGTTTGAAAAAATAAAAAGTGAAATAAAAAAACAAAAAGCTTTTACTTTTCGAAAATATACCTTATAATATACTTGTATATTATTTATTGACACCATAAGGGGGATTTTTTATGGCTAAAAAAGAAAACAAGTTCAAGGGGTATGATATTTCAACACAAGCCGTCCATACGGGCGTCGCTTATGATGCGGAAACAGGAGCCGTCCGTCGGCCGCTGCACATGGCCAATAGCTACAAGCTGCCCGATGACCTGTCGAAGGTCAATTATTCTTCGACGGATCTGCTGATGTACGCCCGCAATGGCAACCCGAATCAGCACTGGCTGGAAGAAAAAGTCGCTGCCCTCCACGGAGCCGATGACGCCATCGTTCTGGGAAGCGGCGTCGCCGCCCTTCACGCTTTGTTCTGGACGCTGCTCAAGACAGGCGACCGCGTCGTCTATCCGAAAGTCAGCTATATGGCCGTCTATCGCCTGTTCCACGAATTATTCAACCGGAAATTCGGCGTCGAAACGGTCATGGTCGATATGACGGACCTGGAAGCCGTCAAAAAAGCGATTACGCCAGGGACGCGCCTGGTCCATATCGAAACGCCGGACAATCCAACTGACGGTATTTCGGACATTGCGGCCATTGCCAAAATCGCTCATGAAAATGGAGCGGTCTTGTCTGTCGACAATACCTTTGCATCGCCTCTCAATCAGCATCCCTTGGATTTCGGCGCTGACTTCGTCGTCGAATCGCTGACCAAATATATCAACGGCCACGGCGATGCCCAAGGAGGGGCTATCATTTCCAACGACTTGGCGACGATGGACCGGATCCGCTATGAAGCCCAGGTCAATGTCGGCTCTGTCATCAGTCCCTTCAATGCCTGGCAGATCTTCCGCGGTGCCGTCACCTTCCCTTTGCGGATGGAACGCATCAATGCGTCGACGCAAAAAATCGCAGAATGGCTGGAACAGCGCCAAAACGTCACGTTCGTTTCCTATCCCGGCCTGCGCAGCAACCCTGGCCACGAATTGGCCAAAAAACAGATGAAACACGGTTTTGGCGGCGTTATTTCTTTTGGCATCGCTGCTGACGACAAGGCGGTCGAACGGTTCTGCGCGGCCTTGAAAGTCGTCACCTTTGCCGTCTCCCTCGGCCATGACGAAAGCCTGATTTTACCGCAGCCCAGTTACGATGAACGCATCAATCTCTATCCGGAAAAATTCCGCAAGGGCTTCATCCGTTTCAGCATCGGCCTGGAAGATCCGGACGACATCATCGGTGACCTGGACCAGGCCTTAAAATCCATCGGCTTATAAGGTCAGCGGAACCAACGGCTGCCATATAACAAAATAGATTGGGGAATCCACCCCGACAGAAAGCGAAGCAAGGTCGAGACGACATCCGGTGTGATGACGACTCGGCCTTTTTTCACGGCCCGGAAAGATCGGCGGGCAATGACCTCTTTCGTCCCTGCCAGGGGATAATGGCGGAACTGCTGGTTCCTATCGGTCTGGATGGCCGTCGCAATAAATTCCGTGTCTTGGACCCAATACGGGCAGATGGCAGAAACGAGGATTCCCTGTGGGGCCAGTTCAGCGGCCAGGGCCCGGCTGTAGCGCAGAAGAAAGGCCTTGGTCGCCGAATAGACGGCCAGTTCCGGAATAGGCAGGAAAGCGGCACACGAACAAATCTGGACGAGGTGGCTGCCGGCCTTGCAGTATGGCAGGACTAACTGGACCAGGCTGATTGCGGCCCGGTCATTGAGGTCGACCATCTTTTCCTGAACGCCTGACGGAATCGTCATGACGGAACCCATCTTGCCGAAGCCCGCTGCATTGATCAAATAGCGGACGATAGCCCTACTATCGGTTAAGGCTTGCTGTAAAATCCGAAAGGAATCGTTCTCGGTCAGGTCCAGCGGATAGAGGCGGCTTTTCGTCTTCAAGGCCCCGGCCAGGTCTTCCAGCTGCGGACGGCGCCGGGCGACGAGCCAGATTTCATCTAAGCCTTCGTCATCCAATAATTTCACGTATTCCCTTCCCAACCCGGAAGAGGCACCGGTCACAATGGCTATATCCATGATTTCCCCTCCTGACACTTTCGATAGCACTGCAAATATTCAGCTTCGACGTCGGCAAAAGGCCGTGGTTCATACTCGGGAAGGCAATGCACCTGTGGCTGCGCACTGTCCGGCTTGTCCTGCAAGAGATAGGTCAGATCATACCAGAGGAACGCATTGTCAATGTCTTTGAGTAGCCGCGTTTCTTCTGCTGTCAAAGGCTGGCCCAGGAATTTCTCGTAAATGACGTCGAGCAGCCTGGCTTCCGTCTGACGGTAAATCGGCATGAGCTGCTTCATCGGCCGTGGTACGTCAGACATATAACATTCCGTCGCATCGTGCAATAGGGCTGCCAGGACCAGGTGAGATGGCAAATTCCTGGCCCGGGCCTCCTTGGCACATTGCAGGCAATGCTGGCCAACGGAATAAAAAGTCGTCACATGGCCATTGCCCCGACAGATGAGCGACAGGGCGTGGGCAATGTCTTCGATACAGATAGCCTCGGGATTGGGATGGGTAATGTCGAAATGTTTTCCACTGTAGGTAGTGATTTGAGGAGACATGGTGTTTAGCTTCTTTCTCTGATTATTTTTGCGTTTGGGGGCATATTTTTCCGATAAGTATTAATTATCGGAATATCTAGGTTTTAAGCTGAAATTTCTATATCTTGCCGCCGCATTTGCCGCCATGATTTTACAAAATCAAATCGAGTTTCTTCATGGCTTCCCGATTGCGCTTATCTGTAATGGTATCGTAAATATTAGCCGTCGTCGCAATCGAAGAATGACCTAGTCGTTTGGACACGTAGTCGAGCTCGATATTATTTTCCAACATCATCGTGGCATGGGTATGGCGGAAAGAATGGAAACTGCCGCCACCAAATTCCTTTTTGCACCACATATTGAAATAGCGCATATCATTGCTGTTCATCGGACGGCCGTCTTCGCGGGTACAGACAAAATCGCTTTCGACGTAATCGTCACCGTAGAGACGGTGGTTCTTGGCCTGCTGGGCCTTATGGCGGACCAGGGCTTTGTATAAAGTCTCATTAAAGGGAATCGTCCGGACCGATGACTTGGTCTTGGGCGTCGCCTTGCAGACAGGGATGCCTTTTTTATCATATAAGGTACTATCAACGGAAATCGTTCGGTTTTCCATGTCTATATGAGACCATTGCAAGGCCAGACATTCCCCGACACGAAGACCTGTACAATAGGCAATCATGCAGGGAGCGTAATATTTATGCCCCAACGGAAAGGCGTGGAAAATAATCTGTATCTGCTGATGCGAAAAGATGACCGGCTTTTTCCGGGGAATGTCAAATTTCGGCATCTTGACATTGGCCATGGGATTCGTTTCGATGTACTGGCGGTTGGAAACGGCCCAGCGCATGGCATCATTGAAGACCGTGAAAATCGACTTGACCGTCGAGCGGGAATAACCATCCTGCTTCAAGCTGTTGATCCAGTCCTGGATTTCCGCCGTCGTCAGCGCATCCAAAGCTTCATTCCCGAAACGGGCACCAATATGCCATTTAATGATTCCCGCATAGGAATCGTACGTATTGGGCCCTAAATTGATACGCACATCTTTTTCCAGCCATTCCAATAAAAAATCCATCATCTTTATGACTGGCTTTTCCGAAACCGCTGCTTCATCGAGAGCCTTCATGGCCTGCCGATAGGCTTTAGCGGCCTGTGCATACGAAGTACCGCCGACGCGTTCTTCCCGCAGCCTGCCCTGACCATCTTCCGTCGGGACTTCAATCGTATAATACCATTTCTTGCCTCGTTTTCGTAAATACATATGCGGCACCTCCTTTGTTTACTATTGTACTATGAGAAAAGACAAGATGCAACAAATGTTCCTGCAAAATTTGCCGATTTAAGGAAATTTAAACAGGCACTCCATGTAATAACTCGCGGAATAGTTAAATTCTCCTTATAAAGGCATTTACGGAAATTATGTAAAAATCCGGCAAAAAAAGAAACTATGTTCGAAGAGGCATTCGCCCCATCATCGAACATAGTTTCTAATTGCTTTATTTGGCCGATATGGTAAAATAAAAACAGAGATAGTCCGATGGCGGAACATCGGCTCTCCTCTATATTGGTGTTTGAAGAAGGCCGTGTACCGCAAGGTATGCGGTTTTTTTCAACTTACAAATTATTTTTGCTAGCTGAAATAATCAGCACAATAAGCATAGCAAAAGCTATCATTAATGATAAGGCTTCATATACACTCATGCCGATCACCCCGCTTTCGCGAGGAAAACCGAATACATCGAACTATCTCATGAGAATAAGTTTATCATGTTTTTAGACAGACTTCAAGAAAGGGTCGCCAGCTCGTGTTAGTCTTAACGGGATTTAACATGAGCTGGCGGCTTTTTTATACTTGAACGAACGTTTTCAATGGATTTTTTGCTGAATGTAAAATAACTTATCCAGCTGGTCTGTCGGCAGCACGTTCAGGTGGGAAATGTCGTTCCGTGCCTGATAGGCGCATTGGAACCATTCGTCGTCTTTTTCTTGGAAGAAGAGGCCCTGCCCCCGCAGGTAGTGCTGCAGGTGGCGGAGTTCCAGGTCCGTAGGCCGGTTCAGTTCTTTTCCGTATTCGTCCTGCTGGGGCAGTATCTGCTGTATCATCGTTTCGTATTTCCGGACCAGGTAACGGCGGATGTCTTCGAGGATGGGCAGGACGTGCTGCATCTGTGTTTCCAGGAGGATTGGCACCAGGTCGACCGATAGCTTTTGTTCCTGTATGACTGTTTCCGGGTGGAAGTACAGGTCCTGCCGGGCCAGGGCCAGGCAGAGGCGGCCATCCATGCCGGCGATTTTGGCGATGATGTCGGCGGCATAGTACTGCTGACGCAGGTTGAGTTCTGTATCGCGCAGACAGGTCATGGCGAAATACTGGATATCATAATGATAGAGGTAGTGCTTGCGGTCCAGGAGGTGTACACCGGCCATCTTGTCCCAGGCTGCCAGGACCGGAGAAGGGGCCCGGAAGACCCAGGCACTCCCCTCCAGGCCGGCCAAGCGGCCTACGGCAGCGGCGGCCTGGGCCAGCCAGGGACAGTCACCGGAAGCGGAATCGACAAAAAAGACGTAATGCTGCAGCCCGGACTGACGGATCAGGCTGGTCAGCGGCGATTCATCTAAGGGGTCGAAGCGAAACTGGGGTGCATATTGCTGGGCGATGAAGGCTGTAAAGGCATTGACATCGTCAAAATCATCGGCAGCGATGCACACGTAATGGCAGTCACAGTCATAGCTGGAAATGCGGTCTTTCAGGGATTCCGTGAACACGTCATCATTTAAGTCGGCATCCATGGCCAGGCACTGCTGGTCCAGGATGGCCCTGGCGATTTCCTTGACATATTTATGAGGTCCGGCGACTTCACGCCACCAGATATCGCCGGCTCCTTCATTCCATTCACGCGTTTCCATATTCTCTCAGCTTCCTTTCGATATCGTCCCAATCGCCCATCATCATGTAGAAGTTGTAGCGGTTGAAGACATAGCCCTTCCCGCCTTCTTCCTGATGGAGGATGTTCAAATCGGTCATTTCATCAATCAGGGCCTGGAGCTGTTCATCTCGCATGTCGGCGATTTTATGGACTTCGTAAGCGGCGCACACATCCCGGATGGTGTCGAGGGTGACCGGCACGACCCGCTGCTGTTCATACTGGTACTGATAGGCGACGACGAGGGCGATGATGGCATAGTAATTGTCCGCATCCAGTTCCAGGGTAATCATGAACAGGTCATCGATTTTCTGCCGGAATTTTTCGTCCTTCAGCAAGTCTTTCAAGTAGCTTTCATCCAATGGATAAGGCGGCGTATTGCAGTCCGTGAAGAGCTGGTTCTTGTATTGGCTGCGGATACTTTCGACGAGGTTCTTGCCGTAATACTGGATCAGTCCCGGGAAGTAATTGGTCTGGGCCAGGATAGTGCTGATGATATCCTGGTTGCGGATTTCAAAACCCAGGTAGCTGAGCGGTTTTAAGAGGAGTTCGTTCGCTTCCAGGTAGCCGAAGGGCTTGACGACCAGGTGGTCCAGCTGGGCGAAGACGGTATTATCGCCTAACTGTTTCCGGTCGAAGCGGATGACGTTGTGCAGGCCGGCAAAGATGAATTTGAAATGGCCCGGCACGTAGTCGCGGATGTCCTTCAGCACTTCAATAGGACGGTTCTGCTGAGCCGCCGCATCGACGAGGAAATGGTCCGATTCGTCATAGAGGATCATGAGCTTGTCGATGTTTTTCTTTCCTTGTGACCACAGGTCTTTCAAGCTCCGCCCCAGTTCATCCCACGTCCGGACATGTTTGTTCAGGATGCCTGCCCGCCGGAGTTCGTCGCACGTATCGCCTAAGACAGCGTCGCCATCTTTGTTCTTGATGTCGAGGTAAATGGCATAGTTCCCCTGTTCCGGATGGTGGACCAGGTAGCGGGTCTGCCGCAAGAGGGCACTCTTGCCCAGCTGCCGGCCGCCATAGACGAAGACCGGGCCGGCCATGTCCTGGATGGCTGCCAATTCAGCCGACCGGCCAATGAACATTTCCGGCGGAATCCGGGCTTCACTGATGAAGGGCTGGACATAGGCAAAGGGCAATGCCAGGGCCAGCAGCTTATCGTTGCGGTCGTTCTTTTCAAAATGCGTCAGGTACAGGGCCAGGACCCGGTCCAGGACCAAGACGTTCTGCATATCCAGGTTGGTCTTCATGAGTCTGGCCAATTCGCGCCGATCCGAAAGGGTCAGGGCGGAGTCGAGGAAAAAGAGGGTCCCCTTTTCTTTGGCTACACTGAGCTGGGATATTTCATTGACGATGCTCTGCGGCGTGTGGCTGCCCCGGAAGAGGACGACATTCAGCCCATTGTAGTAGGCGCCGCTGCCAAAGACGGCAAAGGGATGGTGGAACCGGGGCGGATTCTTTTCGAACTTCACACTGTAACAGGTACAATTCTTTTCGGCCCGGCTGACCTGGATATCAGCGATGTTCCCATATCCCAGGCCCTCTAACAAGGGCTTCATCGATTTGCCGGGGGCGCTGGATTCAGCCGACCAGGCTTCGACGAAGTCGAGGCCGTCCTTTTCCTTGCGGTTTAGGCGGTCATGGACCCGTTTATTGCGGATTCCCGGTTTCTGGTCATAAATATTCTTTAGAGATAATTTTTTATTCTTGTTGCACAAATCGAATTCGGCCTGGTACTGTTCCAGGAATTGCGTGAACGTCTTCAGGCCGAAATCACCTTGATAATTCAGGATGAGCTTCATTTCACGAGGGCTCTTGTGAGCACAGCGGTGCAGGTAGTCTTCGACGATGGTCAGGTTGCCATGGTCGAGCCAGGCCTGGATTGGGTCCAGCCAGGACAAGTCTTCCTCCTGGATTTGGGAGCGGAACTGGTCCAATTCGCGCTGCACGCTCTGACGGCGCGGTTCCGCTTCTTCATCGATGTGTTTCAGGCAGCTCTGGAGCAAGTCCTTGTACAGGGCAAAGTTCTGGGTCTTTTTGAAGTGGCTTCGGGCGGTATCGGCTACGGAAAAATAATGTTCCATCCGTTCTTTGCCGATGATTTTTCCATAGTTGGCCGCCAGTTCGACGTCGCTCCGGTAATTTTCCGTATCGGCTGCGGCATACTGCAACCCGTACTGCAAGACCGTATCCCGCTTCCCGACGCGCTTTACCGCATCATCCAGGCCGGCGATTTGTCGGGCTATGCCCAAATTATAAACACGGACAGCCTGATGATAGGCGTCCTGCCAGGAAAGGTCTGCTGTCGGCTGGGTCAGGAGCATACGGATATACTGCTGCAGGCGCGGGACGAGCAGGTATTCCCCGTCATAGTCCGGCATCAAATCGGGCAGATAATCCGAATCCAGTTCAAAGGCGTTGGCTTTTAGTAAAGGGGCATAGTAAGGTTCGCCGCTGGAACAGCCCTGGAACTGCCGGGTCAAGTCGTTCAATAAGGCCTGAAGCACGGCTTTCGCCAGCTCATCCATCACGGTATCTACGGTCTGTCCGGCCAGCTCCGCTTGGGCCTGTTGTAACAGATCCAACCCTTTTTGCCGCTGCTGCGCCAAGACGTCCGGTGAAAGGCCATGCTGGTTCTGCTCATGCTGTGCCGCCTGTTTGGCCAGGATATAGCGGCAAAGGATGAGCACGGATTTCTTGATCAATTTGATTTGCTGCGTCGCATCTTTTCCCAGGAAGCGTTCGTTCTTTCGTTCGCCCACGGGAATGCTGAACCAGACGCCGTCCAAATATTCTTTTACCTTATTTTCATTGACCAGGCGGTCTTCAATCCGATTTACTGGCGTATCCGCCGTCAAGGGCGTGTTGAGGAAAGTATTACAGAAATCGCTGAGTTCCGTAAGGCTGAAGGCGTCGACGTCTTTAAAATATGGGACGACCTGCCCATGACCGCCGTATAACTGGGAGCGCAGGCCCCGCAGCCGGGGATGGGGCGACGGTTTCCGTTCATCCATGCACAGGGCCTGGTACTGTTCGGCTACGGCCTGACGGGCCCCATCGAGATCGACAGGCTGGCGGTCCGATGCGTGCTGCTGCAGACCATAGGCCAAGGACATACCTTGGGTATCGGCAAAGTTCTTGCATAAGGATACAAATTGTTTCAACACCGGAATGGCGGTAAAGGCTTCATTCGGTTCTTCATTGATGCGGCTCCACGTCTTGCTCAGTAAGTAGCCTTTCGGTTCAGCCGGAGCAAAAAAGGCGCGGACCATGGCGGCAGCATTCAGGACATCCCGGGACTGGCCCATTTCGATGGCCGGCAGGGAAATCATGGAATCCCAGAAATCGAAGCCGTCGGAATGGGCAGCCGGGTCATACAGCGGATCGTCGAGGATATAGGCGATTTCATCAGACAAAGCGTCCCAAGCTTCTTCGTCAGGACCAGCCGTGCTGGCCAGGGCATGGAACCAGAAACTGCCTTCGGCCCGATGGCCTTTCTGGAGCAGCTGGCAGAAGGACTGCAAAGCGTCGGCCCTATCCGTGACTGCATCAGCCGTCGAGTCAGGAACTGCTTCTTCTGACGGTACCGATTCTGGCTGGGCTTCTTCCGTTTTTTCTGTTTCTTCCGGTTCTTCTGGTACCCCAGGTGCATCGGATTCATCTGGCCCATCCAGGTTCGGGACTTCCGCGACATGTTCATTGAGGAACAGCATTTTCTGCGTCTTTTCCCGGATATCCAGGCAATCGGGGATATCCACTTCGGCTTTCTTCACAGCTACGGCAAAGAGGTCATCAGCCGTCAGGACTTCGCCTTTTGACGAAAAGAGAAAATCCCCCTTTTCATCGGGATGGGTCAAGGCCACATAGATATCTTTGGTCCCGAAGCGGGTCATCCAGGGCTTGGCGTATTCCCGGGAATCGGTCAGGAGCAGCTTGACAGCCGTCGATTTCGCCAGGTACTGGAAGTCTTTCTGATCGGCTTCCAGCTCAGCTTCCGAAAAGGGTGGCCTGATGAGGAGGTATGCCGGCAGGAAAGTTCCATCATCGACCATCATGGACTTCCCAAAAATCACATAGCCAAAAAAGGCTTGGCGCTGAGCCCTGAAGAAGGCTATTTCATAGGGACTGTGATCCAATACCTGAAGGACGAAGCGCTCCATTTCATATAAGCGGCTGAAGCAGGTCCAGTCCGTCATTCTCGTAAAATAAGGGATATTGAAATATTTGCGCACTTTGTCACGCTTCAAGACGTCATATGTCTCTGGCGTGAGCCGGTAAAAGGGCTGCGTTCCCCACTGATATTTGGCGGCCAGGCCCCAGTCCAGGAAGCGGCTGCGGATGGCTTGGAGACTGTTTTCAAACGTATCGGCGCCCATTCTTTTCTGCTGTTCCTGCAAGCCCCTCGACAGCCGGGCTTCTTCCCCTTCCCCGACAAAATCATGGAAACAGAGGGCCATGAGCCAGAAGATAGCCATCCCTTCGGTCTGTTCAGCGAACTGCTGGATGTCATGGGTAAAAGATTTAGCCCCTTTCAATTTAGCACGCAAGGGCTTCTGTTGTACCAAGGTCATGCCATCAGGCATAGCCGGTACCCTATCAGCCTTTTCCAGGGTCGGTACGGGTGCTGGTTCCGGTTCCGGAGTGAAAGCCGGTGTAGGCGGTACTTTCGCTGCGGTTTCCTCGGGAGCCGCAGCCGACTGCCCTTCTGTCAAGCGGAAATCATGATAGATGCAGGCCAGGCTGATATCGCCGCCGAACTGGCTGCGCAGGGAATCGGCCAGGTCCCGGTCCAAGAGGGGGCCGTCGAAGTGGACGGCTTCCAGGAAGCGGATATATTTTTCTGCCCGTGCCGATAGCTCGTCGAAGGTCAGGGACAGGCCCAACAAGGCCTTGACATCGCCCTGCATCTGGCGGAACTGGCTGGCTATGGACTCATCGGTTCCCACATAGGCCACGTCGAATATGCCTTCCAATTGATGTACCATGGCTTTCATGGCCTCGCGGTTTTCCTGTTCCCGATGCCAAGCTTCAATCCGTTCCCCTAATTCATCGGCTTTATCGGCCGTCGCAATCTGGACCTGTGCCAGGGCCTGACATAGCGCATCCTGGGCCTGGCTCAGTGCTTGCAAATCGTCCCGGACGGCTTGCTGCTGACGTTCCGGAAACCACAATCCATTATCCAAGGCTACACATAACTCCTGAATATGCTGCCGGCTGTCTTTACGGACAACCATCATATGCTCGTAGAGTTCTTTAAGCTTTTCATATTCATCCATTCCGGTCATCTCCTATTCCGTACTCTCTTGACTCACTGCGAACCGCTCTATTTATTAATTCGATACAAAACAGTAAAATCCTGCACCGTTTTTTTATCCAGTATTTACGCATTTCATACATTTCTTTGCTATACTGAAAAAACTAGCATAGAAAAGGAATGATAGAGAGTGAAGAAACTGACTTATGAAAATATTGCCCATGCAAAAGAGTTGAATGTCTATTTAGAACAGGGGAACCGGGTCCTCGATGTCTTGGGGTATACGGACCATTCGCAAAAACATACGGCCAAAGTGGCTGTGACGGCCGGTAAAATTCTAAAGAAGCTCGGCTATGACGCCCACACGGTAGAACTCGTGCGCATCGCGGGGTATATGCATGACCTGGGGAACAGCATCAACCGCGTGGATCATGCCCATACAGGGGCTCTCATGGCCTTTCATTTCCTGCGCGACTGGGGTGCACCGCCAGAAGATATTGCGGCCATCATCTCGGCTATCGGTCAGCACGATGAACGAAGCGGCATCGCTTTCGACCCCATTTCGGCAGCCTTAATCTTAGCCGACAAGAGCGACGTCCGCCGGGACCGCGTCCGCAACACCGTACCGGAAACTTTCGACAAGCACGACCGCGTCAATTATGCGGCCTTGTCTTCAAAGCTCCACGTCGATACGCACAAGAAAGTCATTACCTTGAACATCGAGCTTGATGAATCGATTTGTTCTATGATTGATTATTTTGAAATCTTTTCCCAGCGCATGCTCATGTGCAAGCGGGCTGCCGAAGTCCTGGGCCTGCGCTTCAAACTGGTAGCCAATGGCAATAAAATCGCATGACGCTTTCGAGTGTCATATAATTATGATAAAGCATACATATTTCGTGGCTTATCGAAAAAAAGGCGACACCTAATTTTTAACATTTAGGCATGTCGCTTTTTCTTTTCCATGATACACTTATAATATAGTTTAAAATATGTTGCAGAGAAAGGAATCATACTTATGCTACGTTATGGAAAAGGAACACTTCTCTCTACGGTCCTGACCGGACTGATGGCCCTGTCCCTGCTGACGGCAGGATGCGGCAATGCGGCACAGACTAAGAGTACTGCCGTTTCAGTCAAGGCCATGAAAGTCCTCCAGCAGGATACGGCTGTGAGCCACGACTATTCAGGTCAGATTAAATCGACTAACGCCGTCACAATCAAGCCCCGCGTCTCCGGGGAAATCGTGGAGAAATACTTCACGTCTGGCGCCCCCGTCGAAAATGGGCAGGCCTTATATAAAATCGACGACCGCCAATATGAATCGGAAGTCCTCTCGGCTAAATCGAATGTCGATAAGGCCCGGACGACGCTCAATAATTCTCTCGTCGACTTGAACCGCTATCAGCAGTTGGCAGCATCCGGCGCCGTAGCGGAACAGACCTTGACCAACCAGCAAGCCACGGTAGACAGCAATCAGTCGAGTTACGACGATGCCAATGCCCTCTTGCAGAAGGCCCAGGAAAATTTAGACGATACGATCATCCGGTCGCCGAATTCGGCAATATTATCTTGAAATCGGCTTCAAACGGCCAATTCGTCTACCTCAAGGATGTAGCCAACATCCAGACGGGGACGCAGAACGAAAGCAGCAATTCCAAGATCAACGGGAAGACCGGTATCGGCTTCGGTATCCAGCTCTCCAGTGACGCCAATGCCTTAGATACGATTACGGAAGTCAAGAAGGTCCTGGACCAGGCTAAGGAAACATTCCCGCCTGACCTGGATTATACCATCGTCATGGACAATACGAATTTCATCAATGCTTCGATTAACGAAGTCAAAGATACCTTCGTCGAATCGCTGCTCCTGGTCATCCTCGTCGTCTTCGTCTTTCTGCAGAAATGGCGGACGACGCTTATCCCAGTCCTGGCCGTTCCCGTTTCTATCGTCGGTACTTTTGCTTCTTTCAAAGTCCTCGATTTCACCATCAATACGCTGACCCTGTTCGCCATGGTCTTGGCCATCGGCCTGGTCGTCGACGACGCTATTGTCGTCATTGAAAACGTTGAAGAGCATATGTCCAAGGATAAACAGTCTGCTAAGGATGCGACGGAAGCAGCCATGAAAGAAGTCCAAGGGCCCATCATCGCTACGACAGCCGTCTTGGCTTCGATTTTCATTCCCGTCGCTTTCATCGGCGGTGTCACTGGCGTCCTGTACAAGCAGTTCGCCGTGACCATCACCATTTCCGTCGTCATTTCGGCTTTCGTCGCCCTGACCTTGACGCCAGCCTTATGCGGTGTCCTTCTGAAGCCCGGCGACAAGGCCATCCAAGGCGGGCCGTTAGGCGCCTTCTTCCGCGGATTCAACGGGGCTTTTGACCATTTCAGGGACCGTTACACCGGCAAAGTCGGTTGGATGATCCATCATTTGAAATATGCTGCGGTCTTCCTCATCTTGGTTACGGGCCTCATGGGCATCTGCTACCAGGTCCTGCCTTCGACGTTTGTCCCCGATGAAGACCAGGGCGTGTTCATGGCCAGCATCACCATGCCTGAAGGGACTTCCTTGAATCAGACCATCAAGACCGTCGACGCGGCAGCGGAAGAGACGCGGCAGATTCCTGGCGTCAAAGATGTCATGACCCACGCTGGCGGTTCCACGTCGAATACGGGCAATCTCTATGTCGCGCTGGAAAATTGGGATGACCGCCAATCGAACGACCTCAGCGCCGAATCGATTATTGCCAAATTCAATAAGACCGTCGTTCCCAAGCATCCCGAAGCCCGTGTAGCCGCTTTTAATCCGTCATCCCTGCCCGGCATGGGCCAGGAAGGCGGCTGGACCATGCAGCTCATGGATAATACGGGCCTGTCCGATACGGAACTGGGAAACGCAGCCAACCAGGTAGTCGCGGCCTGCTCCCAGCGGCCGGAATTATCCGGTGTCCGCACGAGTTACGCCACCAACACGCCGAGCGTCGCTTATACGGTAGACCGCGAAAAAATTAAGAACCTGGGCATTGAACTGTCTGACGTTTTCACAGCGCTCCAGACCAACTTCGGCGGTTCGTCGGTCAATGACTTCACCCAGTTCGGCCGTTCGTACAAGGTCATCGTCCAGGCCGACACGTCGTACCGTTCTCAGGCAGACAGCTTGAAGTTCATTTCTGTCAAGTCGTCGTCAGGGAAAATGGTTCCCCTCGACACGCTGCTGACCAGTTCGATGACCACCGGGCCGTCGTCAATCACCCGGTTTAATGGCGTCCGCAGCGTCACCATCCAAGGCAGTGCTGCCAGCGGCTACAGCTCTGGCGAAGCCATGGCAGCGGCCGAAGAAGCGGCCAAGAGCGTCATGCCGACGGGGATGACCATCGAATGGTCCGGCCAGAGCCGCGAAGAAAGCACCTCGTCCAGTTCAACGACGAAGATTCTGATTATGGCGCTGGTCTTTGCCTTTCTCTGCCTGGCTGCCCTTTACGAAAGCTGGTCCATGCCGTTCGCCGTCTTATTCACCGTACCGACGGGTATCTTTGGAGCCGTCGGCTCAGAATACATCATCCGCCAGCTGGCGACTTTGTTCAATGCCAACACGAGCGGCTTCTTGAACAGCGTCTACATGCAAATCGGCGTCATCATGATCATCGGCTTGGCAGCTAAGAACGCCATCCTCATCGTCGAGTTCGCCAAAGAGCGCGTCGACAAGGGCATCGACCCGATGGAAGCCGTCGTCATCGCATCCAAGCTGCGCCTGCGGCCAATCCTCATGACGGCCTTTACGGCCATCATCGGCTGCCTGCCCCTGGCCTTTGCCAGCGGTGCCGGTGCCGGAGCCCGCTGCGGCATGGGCGTCGCCGTCGTCGGCGGCATGACCTTCGCTACCCTCTGCGGGTTGCTCCTCATCCCAGCGTTTTACATCATTTCCGAAAAAATGGCCCGCAACTTCTGGAAAGCCACGGGCCTGAAGCGAATCAAATTCAAATACCGCATGTTGAGGCGGTGAAAAAAAGCTTGTCGCATGTGCGACAAGCTTTTTTAAGTGGTCAGTAAAAAGAGAACGTGGCCTTGCATGATGGCAGAAACCTTCACGCAACACCATCCCTACTCATGTACGATGAGTTCCAAGATGTCCGGCCGGGTGTAGTGGCCGGCGGCATCGAATTCCATGTGACGCAGGACCACTTGATCCATATCCAAGTCGGCGTAGATCATGGCTTCCCGGTCCCACACGGGTTCTGTGACGTAATGGCCGCACGGGTCGACGATGCAGCTGCCGCCACGGCAGGTCCCCTGATTCAGCTTAGATACGGCTTCGCTTTCAACCAGGTCTGCCGGATACATGTCCTTGGTAAAATACTGGTCGACGTTGAAAACGTAGCAGCGCCCTTCGATGGCGATATGCTTGATCGTATCCTGCCATTCCGGGTTGTCATTGGTATTCGGTGCCAGATAGAGGCTGACGCCTTTCTGGTACAGGGCCGTCCGGGCCAGGGGCATGTAATTTTCCCAGCAAATGAGCGAACCCATGGGCCCCCACGGTGTCTGGACGATGGGGAAATATGTCGACGGGTCATGGGAATCGGCCCAGATATAGCGTTCTGACCCAGTCGGCTTGATTTTCCGGTGATGGGCGGCCAGTGTGCCGTCCGGCGCAAAGATGACGTTGCTGCAATACAGGGAATACGTCGTCTCGTCCCGTTCGGTAATGCCCAGGCTGACATAAGCCCCAGCGGCCTGAGCCGCAGCGGCGATGTCCTGCAGGTCTTCACGGACGATAACGGACTGGTCGTAATAGCGCTTCCAGTCGGCCCGTTCCGCTTCGGACCGGCTGCCGACAGTAAAGCCAAAGGTCAGGCCATAAGGATAACATGGGACCAGCGATTCGGGAAAAACGATGAGTTGTGCCCCATTCCGACCGGCTTCTTCGATTTGATGGACGACCTTCTGCAGCGTCGCCTGTTTATCGAAAAATACAGGCGCAGCCTGTACGATAGCAGCGCGCAGTTTCTTTTCTAAATTTCGCATAACGAATCCCCCTTATTTCTTTTTTCTTAGTATACCGTAATTTGTAAAAATATGCTATACTGATTCAGTCCACAGTTTACGGACCTATAAGGATAACGACTGTGCAGTTTTCGGGCTGCCGTCGTTATCCTTTTTTATTGTATAAAGGAGGGCGTATGTATCTGCTCATCGACAATTATGATTCTTTTACCTACAATCTAGCCGATTTAGTCGCTGAAACGGGACGCGACGTAAGGGTTTACCGCTGTGACCAGATAAGCCCGGCTGAGATTGCCACCTTGAAACCGCAGGGATTGATTATTTCACCTGGGCCGAAACGGCCAGAAGACGCCGTCCATTCCCTATCCATCGTCCGTGCTTTCTGCCACACCCTGCCCATCTTGGGCGTCTGCCTGGGGATGCAGATTCTGGCTTATGCCGCCGGGGCTGTCGTCACCCGTGGGAAACGCCCTATGCATGGGAAAGTCACGGCGATTCACCATCGTGGCCGGGGCCTCTTTCGGGGGCTGCCGGAAACCTTCCAGGTCACGCGCTATCATTCGCTGGTGGTCCAAGCGGAAACGCTGCCTGCCGCTTATGCCATAGACGCTGTCAGCGATGATGGCGCGGTCATGGCCTTATCTCATCGCTGCCTGCCGCTCTATGGGTTGCAGTTCCATCCCGAAGCCGTCTTATCCGAATATGGCAGGGAACTGATAACAATGTTTTGCCGCTTGGCCGAATCCGGCCTGGAGAAAGCAGGTGACTGTCATGACTGAGCCGCTCATCTGCCATTCCCCCTTTCCCTATACGGCCAGCCAGCTCTTCGCCCTCTTTGCCGATGAAAGAGATGCCGTTTTTCTCGATTCGTCGCTGACCAACCACTTGGGGCGTTATTCTATCATCGGCCTCGTGCCCTATCATAGGGTAAGCGTAGAACAAGGCCAGCTGAAGATTGATGGAAAAGCTCGTGAAGGAACGGCTGAAACGTATCTCAAAGCCTATTTAAAAAAGCATTACCGGGCCAATCCAACAGACCTGCCCTTGACGGCTGGGGCCATTGGCTATGTCAGCTATGACTACGGACTGGCACGCTATGGGATGAAGTCCCGCCACGCCCCTGCCTTTCCCCTGCCCGATATGAATTGGGTCTTTTACGATTTCTTCATCATCGAACATCGGCAAAGCCATACCGTATGGTTTGCCGCCAATGGGCAGACAATGCCAGCCGAGGCTCTCTTGGCACAGATGAAAGAAAAAATCCGGACTCGCCTTCAGGAAAGGCCCTTTCCACGTACTGGCGAAAATCCCCGATATGCCATAACCGTCCAACCCGACAGTACTCGTGAAGACTATCAAAGGGCTTTGAAAAAGCTCAGGAATTATATCGTCGCCGGCGACGTTTACGTAACGAATTTCACCAGTACGTTTCATGTCCGGAGCCACTGCCCGCCGTACACCTTCTTTTCCCGTCTGCGCCGGGATAATCCGTCACCATTTGGCGCTTATTTACAATACGGATCCCATCAAATCATCAGTGCTTCCATGGAACGGCTGCTGTGCCTGCGCGATGACCAGATTGAAACGCGTCCCATCAAGGGCACGCGGCGCCGTGGCAAGACGTATACAGAAGATGAAAAGCTGCGGCAGGAACTGGCTCAATCGCAAAAGGACCAGAGTGAGTTGCTGATGATTGTCGATTTAGAGCGCAATGACCTGCACAAAATCTGCCGTCCTGGCAGCGTGTCCGTTCCGACGCTGTTTGCCATCGAACCGTATGCCACGGTTTTCCATTTAATCGCCGACGTAACAGGGACCCTGCGGCCAGGACAGACGGCCATCGACGCCTTGACGGCACTCTTTCCAGGGGGGTCCATTACAGGCGCACCGAAACAGCGGGCTATGGAAATCATCGACGAATTAGAATTCAGCCGGCGCCAGCTTTATACAGGGACGATTGGCTACCTGTCCTTAGATGGTAATTGTGACTTAAACATCGTCATACGGACGGCCGTCCACCACGATGATCAATATACCATCGGCGTCGGCGGCGGCATTACGGCAGAATCCGACGAGGCTTTTGAATACGAAGAAATCTGGCAAAAAGCCAAAGCCTTGCTCAGTGCTTTGAAGGGAGACACTTTTAATTATGAATCTTATCTTTGATGACGGCTACCAATTCGGTCTGGGAGCTTTTGAAACCATCCCCATCTATCAAGGCCGGCCAGTCTGGCTGGAGGCTCACGAAAGGCGTTTGCGGCATACCTTGGAATATTTAGGGATTGAGCTTTCTTTTGATTGGGAACGTCGTTTGTGGGAGTATGTGTATAGCATGGGTAAGGGAGATTGGGTATTGAAAATACTTGCTTCCGATAAAAATATAAATTTTACATCCCGTGCCAATCCATATGCATCGATGACCGTCCGCCCTGGTTATGTCATCGCCTTGTCGTCAATCCGCCGCAATGAAACGTCGCCCTTAGTGCGGCACAAGACCTTTAATTATGGCGACTCGATGTTAGCCAAACGACAGGCCCGGGCTGAAGGTATTGACGAACCGATTTTTTGCAATATGCAGGGCCAATTAACAGAAGGCGCTGTCAGCAATCTATTTTTTATAAAAAACGGGCGGCTTTATACGCCGCCCGTAAAGGCCGGATTACTGCCAGGCATCATCCGGTCTTATCTCTGTCAATGTTATGATGTCATCGAAAAGCCCTTGTATCCGGAAGATATCGAGACTTTCGACGAGTGTTTCCTAACCAATTCCCTCATGGGGCTCATGCCAGTCCGCCGCTTTGGCACCGTCGCCTTTCCTGTATCCTCAGAAACGCAGACGGCCGCCTTATTCCGCCGTTATGAAGCAGATAGGAACCATCCCTTCCCTGGATGCTATAAGACGAGCTGGTGAAAGGCCTGGCCGTCCAGGTCCTTCCAGGTGAAGGTGGCCCCTTCCCAGAGGAGATAACTGTGCGGGCTATTTTCCTTGGGAAGCGATGTCGAACCGGGATTCAAATAATAGTTATCTTGGCCGAAGGGCTGCCAGACCGGGACATGGGTATGGCCATGGAGCAAGATGTCACCAGGCCGCATGGGCGGCAGGGAGGCTACGTTGTAGCGGTCGCCATGGGTCGCATAGACGAGGCGGCTGCCCTGGGTCAGGATGGCATAGGTGGCCATGATGGGGAATTCCAGTACCATTTGGTCTACATCGGCGTCACAATTTCCACGGACACAGAGGATGGAATCTTTGACTTCGTTGAGCATGGCAAAGACTTCCTTCGGCGCGTAGTCTTTAGGCAAGTCATTGCGCGGCCCGTGATAGAGGATATCGCCGAGCAGGACCAGGCGGTCAGCCCCTTCCCGCTTCCAGGCGTCGAGCATACGGCGGCAGTAATAAGCCGATCCGTGGATATCTGAAGCAATGAAGAATTTCATTTATTAGCTCCTTTCTTGGCATCCCGGGCAGCAAAGACCGTACAGTAGTTGCCTTCCGGCGTCCGGCATTTCGAACAATGGACACAACGGGCTGGCTGCAGCTTGCCCTGATTCCAACGGTGGACCAAATCCGGTTCCGATAATAAGGGCCGGCTCAGGCCGATACCGGCCAGTTTCGACGTCTTCAAGGCCGTTTCCATTTGCCGCGGGTCCTTGAAGCCGCCGGTCACATAGACAGGGACACTCACGGCGTCGGCTATGTCTTTGGCGTAATCGAGGAAATAGCCGCCGTCGCGGATGACGTGGCCATCCCATTCCAGACCGATTTCCTGTTGAGCCTTGCCGTGGATATTGCCGCTCACTTCGATGGCGTCGATGCCCGATTGCTGCAGGCGCTGGCAGATGTCCAGCGACTCTTCAAAGGTCAGGCCGCCTTCAAAGAAATCGGAACAGGTAATCTTGATCCAAATGGGAAAATGCATTCCTACGGCCTTGCGGATGGCGGCAATGATATCGCCGACGATGCGGTAACGGTTGGCCGGCGAACCGCCATAGGCATCGCTGCGCCGATTATAATAGGGACTGAGGAACTGGTTGAGCAGGTACGAATGGCCGCCGTGGATTTCAACGGCATCGAAGCCGCTGTCGCGGACGCGCTTGGCTGCCTGGGCATATTCGTCGATGAGGTGCCGGATATCATCTGGGCTCATGGCGACACCGACGGTCCCGGTCTTGCGTTCCGGCACGGCCGACGGCGAAAAAATCGTCCGCCCTTCCCGTTCAAAGGTCGTCTTGGTCCCGCCATAGGCGATCTGCATCATGATTTTCGATCCATAGGCGTGGACGCGCCGCGTCAATTCCTGGTACTGCGGAATGAAGGCATCGTCATAAATGCCCATCATGCCGGCATTGGGCCGGTCTTCCCCATCGACGCGGGCATAGCCCGTACAGATCAGGCCCACTTTATTCTTGGCCAGCTGGTCATAGATGCGGTATTGTTTTTCCGACATATAGCCCTTGGCATCGGCCAAGGCTTCCCACGTCGCACTGCGGAGGATGCGGTTGCGCACGGGCATCCCGGCAATGACAGCATGTTCCAATAATTTCATATATAATCCTCCTTTTTGTCGATTGGCCAACTAGCCACTAGCCACTAGCCACTAGCCACTAGCCACTAGCCACTAGCCACTAGCCACTAGCCACTAGCCACTAGCCACTAGCCACTAATCCAGTATACGAATTTTTTGCTGAAACTGCAAGGGATGAACGGACGACCGCAGCCAGCCGGCTGACAGCCCGGCGAAATTCTTCCGGCGTCGTATAGGCATAGGATAAACGCAGTGACTGGGTATGGCGGCTGGAATAGATATCGCCAGGATTGATGAGGATCCCGGCCTCTGCCGCCTTGTGGAAGAGCATCTCCATAGGCAGCCTGTCGCGGAGGGTGAGCCAAATATAGAAGCCGCCCTGCGGTACCTGCCAATCCGCAAGACCCGCAAAGTCTTCGTCCAAAACTTGGCAGGCCGCCTGGCAGCGTCGCTGCAATTCGCATCGCAGCCATCCAAGATACTGTGCATAGCGGCCACTGGTCAGGAAGCGGGCCAAGACCTGCTGAGACAGGGAGCTGGCGCCATAGTCAATCTGCATCTTGACGTCACCCAGGCGCTGTACGACTGGTTCTGGCGCAATCATCCAGCCGATGCGCAGCCCTGGCGCCAAGGATTTGGAAACACTGCCCAAATAAAGGACCTGACCTCCTGTATCCAGGCTTTTCAAGGATGGTGGCGGCGTTCCGTCAAAGGTCAATTCCTCATAAGCTCCGTCTTCGATGATGGGCAGGCCATAGCGGCTGCACAACGCCAGGAGTTGGACACGGCGCTGACGACTCATAGTCCGGCCCGTCGGGTTGTGGTTCGTCGGGATGGTATAGAGGACGCTATTGCCTATATCTGAAGACTGGCGCAAGTGCTTCTCCAATGCTTCCAGAGATAGGCCCTGGTCGTCCATGGGCAGGCCACAGAGACGGAGATGTGCAGACTGGAAGACCTGGAGCGATTTGACATACGTCGGGTCTTCGACGTAAACCGTCGCCCCGCCTCGGAGAAGGCCGGCCGAAATGAGCTGGAGTCCCTGGAGGGCGCCCGATGTAATCAGGATGGACGACGGGGACACAGCCAGTCCCCGTTTCCGGGCATAGTCTGCCAGGGCCTGACGTAGGACAGGCATCCCCAGGGGCTCGACATACCCCAGGGACGTAATGGCATCGGCTACGTCCCGCATCGTCTGGCGGAAAGCGTCCTGCGGAAACAGCCTGGGGTCCAGTTCCCCCGTACCGAGGCGGACCAGGCGGTCATCGAACTCTAAGCTGTTGATAGCTTGGACGACCTCCTGATTGGCCCGGAAATAACCAGCCGTCATATAGTGGCTCCAATCCGGCTGGACCGGCAGCCGCAGGGACCAGGCCGTACTGGCTACGACCGTCCCCTGGCTGCCCCGGCCCTGGAGCACACCCGCTTCCAGCAGCGGCTTCAGAGCCTGATTCAGGGTACTCCGGTTCACCTGGAAGTGCCGGGCCATATCGCGCTGAGATGGCAGACGCGTCCCAGCCGGCCATTCACCGCTTTCCATTTTGCCATACATCCATTCGAGGATCTGCCGGTATACGGGCACAGGCTGCGCCGGATCCGGATGCCATTCGATCTGGACAGGAATATGCCGCTTCATCACCTCATCTCCTTTTGGTTGGTATAATTCATGTCGCTTTGGCGGGTTGGAATCCCGTTTCTCTCTGTTATACTGTGATTATACCACATGAACCAACCGGTTTTGGTTGGAAAAGGAGGCTTTTTTTATGTTCTTTTTTCAAGGCCTGACCATGGGGCTGGCCTACGTCGCCCCTATTGGCATGCAGAATCTCTTCGTCATCCATTCGGCGTTATCCCATTCCCTGCGCCGCGCCGTCGCGACGGCGTTCATCGTCTTGTTCTTCGACATCAGCCTGTCGCTGAGCTGTTTTTACGGCATCGGCAGCCTGCTGGATCATCTTCCCTGGCTCAAAGCGGTCATCCTGGGAGCAGGTACACTGCTCATCCTCTACATGGCCTATGGCATGATCCGCCAAGTTCCGGATGCACTAACCCTCAAAGAACAACCAGCCTCTCTGGGCCAGACCGTTTCCAAAGCCTGCATCGTCACCTGGATGAATCCTCAGGCCATCTTGGACGGCACCATGCTCCTCGGCGCCTTCCGCATCACCCTGCCTGCCACCGAAGCCACGACGTTCTTGATGGGCGTTCTCCTGGCCTCAGGCCTATGGTTCCTTTCGCTTACAGGCTGCGTCGCCGCCTTCCGCCACGCCATTACACCCGGCATCCTGCGCGCCATCAACATTCTCTGCGGCACGGTCCTCATGCTGTACGGCCTCCACTTAGGCTATACCTTCGTACAGCTTTTTTAATTGTGACTTATTTTTTTAAGTCGCGCTCGATATCCGGCCCGACTTTAGCTTCCCATGCAGCAAAATCCTTCGTTCCCGCCATGACATGCCACGATTTGGCACGATATAAATGACGGTATAACTTCTGATAATTCGGGTCCGATGCAGCCAATTCCTGCATGACATCCTGACGGGCCGCTAAGAGATACTGCGGTACGCCCTCTTTCGAAGCCGGTTTAAGAGCGGCCAGCATGAAAGGCTTAGAAGTCAATAAAGCAACTAATTTTTTAGCCGGCCCTACTTTATTCGCGGGAATCCGGGAAGAGATGCTGACATAATCGACATAGGCCGTAGCCACATCGGGATGTTCACAACTGGAAATGGCCTTGACGTCGGTATCGTTCCCCTGCCCTAAGCGGACGATGGCACTCATCGCTTCCGGATAGGCATACAAGGCCCGGCCATGGCCCTGGGCAAACCATTCAGCCCGCGTAAACTCATTGCCATCGTCATAACGGCCCGTCGCAGTACCCGTCATGGCGTACAATTCTTTCAAATACGGCATGGCATCCTCTTGGACGTTTCCCATGGCCTGTACCGGAACGACCTTCCCCGTATGGTCCTGAAGGATATTATAGTACTTCATTTCGTTATTCAAGCTGAAATCGGCGATGACCCCTTCATCCCGGCCAGGGAGCAACGCCTGAGTCTTCCGCGGCCCGATGGCGTCATAAAGCTGCTGCATCGTCTGAACACGGGCCACGGCCTGATCGTCTTTGCGGTAAAACAGCGTATCCATACAGACCATCTGGGGAATGCCATAATATATCCCCTGAGAAGAAGCTTGTTCTAACGTCCAGGCTGGATAGGCAGACCGTGCTGGTATGCTTTCCCCTAACGGATAGAGCAGGCCTTTTTCTATATATTGCGATGCATACAGGCCATCAAAGACAAAAACATCACTTTTCGGTTCTTCGAAATAGCAGTCCCAATCGACGAAACGCAGC
Organism: Megasphaera sp. SC8-1; assembly: GCF_024436295.1. Lineage (NCBI taxonomy): Bacteria > Bacillati > Bacillota > Negativicutes > Veillonellales > Veillonellaceae > Megasphaera > Megasphaera sp. SC8-1. The sequence goes on from NZ_JANFQH010000033.1 coordinate 24,622, forward strand.
GCCACATCCGGCTCGATAGCCTTCCACTCTGCGGTCAAAGCCGTTTCAAAAGCCTGGATATCGGGGACGTATTTGAACAATCCTACAGTCAATACCTTTTTATCTGTCTCTGTCCCCTGTCCTGGTTCACTGGCGATGCCTGTAGCAACGGTCATCAAAGAAAAAGCCATTCCTAAAAGAATGCGAAAGAATCGATGTCTCATATGCTTACCCCCTAAAAAATAAAGTAGCTGGCAGGCAAGACCCTGCCAGCTACTTTACATTGTAGCATAGGTCATCATGTGTAGTCACTTTTCCTTTGTAATTTGTAGCACAAAGCGTGTAGTTTGCAGAGAGGCGACAGTGCCTTTTGGTTACTGCACGACGCGTTTCCGGCTCATCCACAGTCCGATAGCGATGACGGCGGCAGCTAAGAGGATTTGAAGGCTTATGGGAGCCCAGGCACCGGCCATTTGCTGCATCAGGGTCCCCAAGATTTTATCGTGGCCGATCATGGAACCGGCTGTCCAGCCCAGCAAGCCGGCGCCGGCATAGAGGATAACCGGGAAGCGGTCCATGAGCTTGCCGATGACCGTACTGCCGCCGACGATGATAGGGATGCTAATGAGGAAGCCGCAGGCAACGAGGAGGAAGCTACCGTGCGAAGCGCCGGCGATGGCCAGGACGTTATCGACGCCCATAGCGGCATCGGCGATGATGATGGTCTTGATGGCCCCCATGAGGCTGTCCGAAGCCGTTACGTTTTCCTCCTGTTCTGCCGGGACGAGCAATTTCACGGCAATGGGCAGCAGGATGAGGCCGCCTAAGGCCTGTAAAAAGGGAATCGTCAGCAGCCAGACAGCGATGAGTGTCATGACCAGGCGGATAACGACGGCCCCGCCGGTCCCGATGAGGATGGCTTTCCGGCGCAGATTAGCCGGCAGCTTATTGGCCGCCATGGCGATGACGACGGCATTATCGCCGCCGAGGAGGATGTCCAATAAAATGATAGAGCCTAAGGCCATGAAGAATTGCATCGATACGATTTCCATAATATACCTCTTTCTGTAAAAATGACGGTAAAAACAAAAGAGACTTCCGCATGGTATCAGCAAAACTGGTATCATGCGAAAGTCTCACCTATTGCAAATTGCAACGCTGCCACCAGCCGGTCGATGACGGCACGATGTTGATGGCAACTCACGAGAAGGTTACTCCCCTTCGCGATTCAATTGTAGGTTAAGTATAACAGGCCGGAACCCATCTTGTCAATATCGTTTCTTACCGTTCCATGTTATAATAAAAGCAAAAAAACAGGAGGTATCATCATGAGTACACAACGTATCGGATTCATCGGGACCGGCGTCATGGGCAGCGGCATGATCCGCAATTTACAGAAAGCGGGGTATCCCGTCAACATCACGACGCGGACGAAAGCCAAGGCAGAAGAACTCATCCAAGAAGGCTGTCACTGGTTCGATTCGCAGGCAGAACTGGCTGCCCAATCGGACGTCGTCATTTCCATGGTCGGCTATCCCCAAGACGTGGAATCCGTCTATTTCGGGGAACACGGCGTCTTTCGCGGTAAACAAGGCGGTTTTGTCATCGACATGACCACGTCCAGTCCCTCCCTGGCCAAGAAAATCTATGCTCAGGCCCAAAAACAGGGCATCCAGGCCTTGGATGCTCCCGTTTCCGGCGGCGACATCGGCGCCCGTCAAGGGACGCTGGCCATCATGGCCGGCGGCGACGAAGCGGCCTTTGAAGGCATGAAACCTATTTTTTCGGCCATGGGCCAGACCCTGACCTATTTTGGCCCGGCCGGCAGCGGCCAGTATGCCAAGATGAGCAACCAAATCGCCATCGCCTCGAACATGATGGGCGTCTGCGAAGCCATGGCCTATGCGAAAAAAAGCGGCCTCGACCCGGAAAAAGTCATCGCCACCTTATCGGCCGGAGCTGCCGGCTCCTGGTCCCTGGCCAACCTGGCGCCACGTATGCTGAAAGGCGACACCAAGCCGGGCTTTTACATCAAGCATTTCCTCAAGGACATGCGCATCGCCATCGAATCGGCCGAAGAAATGGGACTGGACCTGCCAGGCCTCTGCTTAGCCAAAAAACTCTACGACCAGCTGGCCGCCCAGGGCATGGAAAACTGCGGGACCCAGGCCTTGTTCCAGTGGTATGACAGACAATAAGGAGTCCTGACCATGGACATCCATGCTATCCGCTGCTTTCAGCGGGTCTTTGAAAAAGAGAGCATCCACCAGGCGGCCAAGGACTTGTGCCTGACGCCGCAGGGCGTGAGCCGGGTCATCACTGCCTTGGAAGGGGAAATGCAGACGCCTCTCTTTGTCCGCAGCCGCAAAGGCATGGAAGCGACGCCGGAGGGACAGTATTTTTACGAGCACACCCAGGAACTGACACGACAGCTCCTGGACCTGCAGCTGGGGATGCAGGCGTTGAAGCGGAAAAAAGCAGGCCTGCACATCGGCTTCTCCTGCGGCGTACTGAATATCCTTTCCATCCATGTCTTGAAAGATGTCATGGCCCGCCATCCGGACAAGTCCCTGGAATGGGTCGAAGATTTCAACGAAAAGATTGTCCAGCTCATCGCCGAAGATAGCCTGTCCTGCGGCTTCTGTATCGGCCCGATCCGGTCAGACGCCTTTTTCCAAGAGGAAATCTATCGCACCGGCATTGAAGCCGTCATCTATGAGGGTCACCCTTTTTACGACCGGCCGTCCATCACTATTGAAGACCTGAAAGGGCAGCCCCTCGTCGGCCTGAACGAGCATTTTTCTTTATTCCATAGTCTGGTCAGGCGCTGTGCCGATTTCGGCTTTACGCCGCAGTTCGTCGTCAAGACCATGGAGAGCCGCCTCATCTATCATTTCTGTCAGGAACGCGTCGGCATCGGCATCGACGTGAACATCCATGCCGCCCCGCCGCCGCTCCGTTACGTCCCCATTACCGAAGGGACGCCGTGGCGCATCTTCTTTGTCTGTAAAAAAGAAAAGCGCGGCGACTCCTTATTCCAGGAAATTATCGCGGCCCTGACCTCGCGTCACCACCCATAGCAACAAATTGTTGACACCTGCTGTCGTTCCTTTGATGGACGGCAGTACTTTTTTTATGGTACCGTAGAGGAGAAATACAGAAACGCTATTACGCTGATTACAGGAGGTTCCTCATGACTCGAAAATTCCCGCACGTATCCAGCCCCATCACCATTGGCCGCACGACCTTCCGCAACCGTATCTTTTCGGCCCCCATGGGCGGTACGGATATTACCAACGACGGCTGTATCGGTCCGAAATCGACGGCCTTTTACGAACTGCGCGCCAAAGGCGGTGCCGCAGCCGTCACGGTTTCCGAATTGATGGTCCATCCCCAGACCGATGGTTCCCACGCCTACCACCTGGATGAATCGATTCTCAATTCCCTGGCCGCGGCGACCTACACGGCCGACGCCATCCGCCGGCATGGTGCCATCCCCTCGCTGGAGTTATCCCATTCCGGCCAATTCGCCGGGACCTATATGACTGACAAAAGCCGTCAACACGAGCTCTGCCAATGGGGTCCCAGTGAAGGGATGCGCCCCGATGGCGTCCCGGTCAAAGCCTTGACCCAGGAACTGATCGATGATATCGTAAAAGCCTATGGTCACGCCGCCGGCTTGGCCAAACGCGCTGGTTTTGAAATGGTCATGATCCACGGCGGTCACGGCTGGCTCATCAACCAGTTCCTCTCACCCTTGTTCAATCACCGCAGCGACTCCTACGGCGGCTCCCTGGAAAATCGCGTCCGCTTCGCCGTCGAAGTCCTGCAATCGGTCCGCGCCGCGGTCGGCCCCTTTTTCCCCATCGAATTTCGCATGAGCGGTGCTGAATTTACGGAAGGCGGATACGGCTTGGAAGAAGGCATCCAGATTGCCCAGGCCATCGAAGCCTATGCCGATATCATCCATGTATCGGCCGGTACGTATCAGAAAACCTTTGGCATCACCCATCCTTCCATGTTCGAAGCCCACGGCCGCAATGTCTATTTGGCTGCTGAAATCAAGAAACATGTCAGCAAGCCCGTAGCCACTATCGGCGGCTTGACCGACCCGGCCATGATGGAAGACATCATCGCTTCGGGAAAAGCCGACATCGTCTACATGGCCCGGCAGCTGCTGGCCGATCCCGAAACGCCGCAGAAAATCATGGAAGGCCGGGACGCAGACATCGTCCACTGCCTGCGCTGTTTCACCTGCATGGCTGAACGGGCGTCGACTGCCACGCGCCGCTGTACGGTCAACCCGCTCATTGGCCGGGAACTGGACGGAACGGAAATCCAGCCGGCACCCATGAAAAAGAAAGTCCTTGTCGTCGGCGCCGGCCCGGGCGGCTTGTACGCGGCCTATACGGCAGCCCGCCGCGGCCATCAGGTCATTCTCTGTGAAAAAGAAAGCGAAGTCGGCGGCATCTTGAAGAGCGAACAGGCCATCCCCTTCAAACGGGAAATGTACGAACTGGGAAAGACCTATGAACGGCTGGCCCGCCAAGCCGGTGTCGAAATCCGCCTGAATACAGAAGTAACGCCGGCTTACGCAGCTAAAGAAAAACCGCAGGCCCTGATCATCGCCGCCGGGTCCCGCCCCCTCGTCCCGCCCATCAAAGGCCTGGACGGCGACAACGTCATCATCGTGAACCAATACTATAAAGAAAAGGCCAAAGTCGGGAATCACGTCATCGTCTTCGGCGGCGGCCTGGCAGGCTGCGAATGTGCCATCCACCTCGGCCAGGAAGGCAAAGAAGTCGAGCTCATCGAAATGCGTCCGACTCTGGCACCGGATGCCAATATCCGCCATCGTCCCCTGCTCCTGGCTCAAATCGAAAAGTACGTCCACGTCCATACGCAGTATAAAGGCCTCGAAGTCACGCCGAAAGGCGTCCTCTGTGAAGATCCGCAGGGTCAGCGCGTCCTCGTCCCTGGCGATACGGTCATCTGTGCCTTAGGCCAGCGGTCCCGCACCGACGTCGTAGAAGCCTTGCAAGACAGCGCGCCCTTCGTCCGCGTCATCGGCGATGCCGCCAAAGTATCGACCATCACCAATGCCGTCTACTGGGGGTACTGGGCTGCCCTCGATATCTGATTCGGGTCAGTCCTCATACCAGCCGAACAGGGTTTTCCCCGTTTCCAACTGCTGAATCCGGGCCATGTCGTCCGGTGTCAGGGTGACGTCGAAAATATTGAGGTTTTCGGCCATCCGGTCCCGATGGGATGATTTCGGGATGACGCCGATGCCCTGTTGTACCAGGTACTGCAAGGCAATCTGTGCCGTCGTTTTACCATATTTCTGGCCGACAGCCTGCAAGACGGGTTCCTGGAATATGGTTTTTTTCCCTTCTGTAAAAGGGCTCCATGCTTGCATTTGTGTCCCCTGTGCCACAAGTGTCTGCTGGAGCTCTTTTCGTCTGTAATAGACGTGGCATTCGACTTGGTTGATGGCAGGGATGACATCACAGCTTCCGATAAATTCAAGATACTCCCGGGCATTGAAATTGGAAATACCGATAGCCCGGACTATTCCCTTGTGGTAGGCTTCGGTCAAGGCCCGATACATGTCCCAAGCCTCGTCATAAGGCTCGTGGATGAGCAGCAAATCGATATAGTCAGTCTGCAACCGGGCCAGCGATTCTTCGATGCCCTGCCAGGCCAGTTCATAGCCGGCCCGGGTCTGACAGAGCTTCGTCGTAATGAAGATATCTTCCCGGCGCAGACCGCTCTCGGCCACAGCCTGGCCGACCATGGCTTCGTTATCGTACATATGGGCCGTATCGATGAGGCGGTAGCCGACGGATAAGGCCTCCCGGATAGCCTGCTTCCCTGCTTCCCCTTTCAGCATCCACGTACCAAAACCAACAGCCGGCATAGTCAGACCATTATTCAGAATAATATTTTCATGCATAATATTCCTCCATTCATCATACCCATTTTACAAAAAAAGGGGCTGTGCATGATACAAACTTCATGCCACAGTCCCTGTCTTACTTATCCTAGCTCAAGCCGCTGAATAATAATTAACAACAGCAATTTCCGTCATAGAATTACGAACGGAATCAGCAATTTTATATAATTGCTGCATGACTTCTGTCGAGTAATATGTTTCTCCGCACTGAGTGCACACTTGAGACGGCACATTGCGAATAATCACAATACAGGAGTCAAGATCAATAGTAAAAGTAGTCAAAGCATCTTGTAAATCACCTTTGCAAAATGTGCAGTTCGTCATCATGTATCCCTCCGTTTCGTAAATGTTTCATTCCATTTATTGAAATCTGGCTCGTATGCGGTGATGATAGTCAGGGTATCGTCATTCACAATGCTACAAACAATATGCAGCTTTCTATTTTGAACCGTACACCCAAAAACAAGACAGCTAGGAAAAGGATAATCTGATGGATAATCTTCAATAATCCTTCCGTTGGACAAAGCCTGTAATACTTCATTAGGTGATATATGCCGACTGATTAATCGCTTGGCAACATGCTCTGTCCATTTTATTTTACCAGAGTCAACCGAATCTTTAATTATCGGTAATAATAGGCTATTAATTATACAATACCATGTTACCTGGCCAAAATCAACTTTTTCAAAATAATTGTTTGCTCTAAACTTATTATACACCAAGGAGCTCCTTCTCTTTTTATGTTTTCTTTAATGCATTAAAGTTTCCCCACAATTATTTTACACCATCCAATTTGGGAAATATCTTAAGGCAGCTATGTAATTATAAAGGGGGGTGAGATTATAGAAGGGCATCTTATGCCCAACCATGTACATATGTTAGTAAGCATTTCTCCGAAATTGAGCGTTTCTTCATTCATGGGATACTTAAAAGGAAAATCGGCACTAATGATGTTCGATAGGCACGCCAATCTCAAGTATAAGTTTGAGAACCGTCATTTTTGGGCGGAAGGGTATTACGTCAGCACCGTAGAGCTTAATGAAAAAACAATCCGAAAATATATCCAAGACCA
>NZ_JANFQH010000034.1:0-178415 GCF_024436295.1 Megasphaera sp. SC8-1
CGCTTCTTCGATGAAGTTATTCCCAAGCAGGACCGTGAACAGGACGGCGCAGACGACGGCGACCAGCATAGCGACCTTTTCATAGGGCATGCCCATGCCGGAATATACATAAGTAGGACACCGCCTGCCAGGAGGATGCCGATGAAAAATAGGCCCAGGCGCCATGCCCGCTTTGGCAGATGCACTGTTTGTCCCTTCATGGTAATCATTCCTTCCCCTCTATTATAATTATCTAGCTAACTACATAGGTGAATCAAGAAGTTACGCGCTATTATAGCGTAACCGTATCCGAACACATTGATTAGCTTGTTAACTATAATTATATACCCGAAAAAGAATAAAGTCCAGTACCTGAATCAGGACTGGACTTCTTTGGACAAAGCTCCGGCCGCCTTGGTTTCATCATCCAAGGACAGCCGGGCCAGGCGTTCGATGAAAAAGACGCGGCGATTGAAGAAATTGACGAAGCGCCCGACGAGCATAGCCGACACCAGCGTGCCGACGCCAAGGCCAGTCAGGGTCCCCAGGCCGCCGTAAAGGGTCGACAAGATGACGGCAATGGTGACCATGGTCGAATCGAAGGCGACTTTCGTCGAGCCCATCCGCCATTTCCCCGTCTGGGCAATGGCCTTGACGGCCCCGTCGCCAGGCACCATCAGGACCTGCGACGCCACTTCGATGCAGATGCCGAAGGCCAGGGTCGCACAGCCGGCCACTAAGAGAGCTGCGGCAAAAGGCCAGTTCAGTCCCTGTAATCCTGCCATGGCGTGCATGAAAAAGTCGATGGCTGCGCTGAAGACGAAGTTAATGGCAATCTGCAGCAGCTCTACGGGCCGGAACTGGCGGCGCAGCAGGGCAATCTGCAAGACGATGAAGGCCATGTTGAGGACAAAGGTCAGCTGGCCGAAGGTCCACGGCGTATAGAGGCTGACGACGAGGGGCACGCTGGAAATGGGCGACGTCCCCAGGCTGGCGACAGTAATCAAGTCGATGCCGCAGGCCGTCATCAAGATACTGCAAAGAAAGACACTGACCCGTATTTTCAAATGATGCATATGACGCATACTCAATCGCCCCACTTCTTTTCATTCTCCATAATGCGATGAAACGTCGCCATGAACTGCTGGCGTGCTTCCGGCTCGATACCCTGCCACATTTCATCGTCGATGCCATAAATGACCTGGCGGATCCGCTTGGCCTTTTCCCAGCCCGTTTCCGTCAGGAAGATGGCCACGCCCCGCTGGTCTTCGGGCCGCGTTTCCTTGCGGATGAGGTCCAGCTTTTCCATGCGTTTCAGCAGGCTGGTCACCGTCGACTTGTCGATGATGCACTCGCGGCTGATATCCTTTTGGCTGGCACCGTCATGGAACCACAGATATTCCAGGATCTTAGGCTGACCGGGCATGAGCCCTTCCCGCTTGATGCGGCGGCCGATTTCCCGGTTCGACCGGTGAAACCCTAACAACAGTAAAATATGCAACGCTTCTTCGTCCATGGCGATTCCCCTTTTAATTAGTTTTAATTCCAACTATATTTCTTATTATATCGCAAGAAGGAGAAAAGTCAACAGGGCGCCCCTTACAAGGGGCGCCCACTCCAGGACATGTACGATTTACCAACCACTTTGCTAGAAAAATTCTCCATATTCTGAGACGGGCTCGCCACGTGCGAGCCCCTACAAACTGCAAACTACGAACGAAAAACGATCTAGCAATCTGCAATCAATGAGACGTTTCGGCAGCAGGCAGCTCGCTGGTGCAGTGCGGGCAGCGGGTTGCATCGTCCGCAATGGGCTGGCGGCAGAACGGGCAGAGCCGCGGTTCCGGAGCCGGTTCCGGTTTGGGCAGGAAGCGGTTCAGCTGTTTGAGGACCATGAAAATGGCAAAGGCGATGATCAGGAACTCAATGACCGTGTTAAGAAAGGAACCGTAAGCAATGACAGGGATCCCGGCTGCTTTCGCTTCGGCCAGGGACTCGACGTGTTCTGTGCTCAAAGGGATGAAGAAGTCCGAAAAATCAATCCCGCCGAGGAGGACCCCAAATGGGGGCATAATAATGTTGTTGACCAGTGACGTGACGATTTTCCCAAAAGCTCCGCCGACGACGACACCGACTGCCATGTCCAGCACGTTCCCCCGCATGGCAAATTCTTTGAATTCCTTGATGATGCCCATGTTTTCCACTCCTATCTGTGGTGTAAAAAATAAATTATAAAAAAATAGGGATTCGCATGATGGCAGAAACCGTCGTGCGAATCCCTATTCATCATAGCGGAAAAAGGGCAAGCTGACAATGATTTTTTATTTTTGTTATATTTATTTAATAAAGCGACAGGAGCTGCGGCAAAAAGCCTGATTCCTGGATGGCTTCGATACATTCCAGGATGCCGACGGCCAGGACGAACCAGAGGACGTCGCCGGCAGCATGGCGGAAGACTTTCGGTTTAACTGTATATTCCTGCGGTTCATGGTAGAGCGACCATTTCGGGAAGAAACGGGGTACTTCCCGGATGTAGGCAGTATACGGTTCTCCGAAGAGGCGGTGCAGCCGGACTTCTTCCGTATGGATGACCGGGATGTACATGACGGCGAAGAGGAGTACCAGCAGTGCCGTCAGGCTCAGCGATTCCGTGCACAGGCCGATGCCGATGCCGCCGAGGAAGCTGAAGAAATACAGCGGATTCCGGCAGACCGAGTACGGCCCTTCGCGGACCAGGACGTCATTCTTATAGCCGGCAATGTACTGGGCGCACCACATGCGGCCTGCCATGGCGGCGCCGACGCAGAGGCAGCCCACGAGGAATAAGATGCCCGAGACATACGGGGCCGTGACATCCAATTCCTTTTGCGAGAACATGAATAAAAATAAAAACAGAAGCCCAATGACTTGGGAAATACGGGTGCGGTAATGGTCCAGGAAATACATGGTGACTCCTCCTCTTGTCCTAATTGATAAGGCCAGTATAACGGTCATTTCTAACGAAAGATTAGGCAAAAGTTAAAGGAATTATAAAGATTTGTGAACAGACTGCGTATTCTTTGTAACAACTTTTATGATACAATAAAAGAAACGTCATTCGTCCATTTTTAAGGAGGCATCTGCCATGTTCAAAAAATTACTCATATTTACCCTCAGCGCCCTGCTCTGCTGCGGCGCGGCTGTCGCGGCCGACACGACGTCCATGACCGACAAGGCCCGCCAGGCCGAAACACAGACCCTGCCGTCGACGATTAAACATCTCGACTTGGTCTTGGTCCTCGATAAGAGCGGCTCCATGTACGGCTTGGAAAGCGATACCATCGGCGGCTACAACGCCATGATTGCCAAGGAAAAAGACCTCGACGTCGACACCAAGGTCACAACGGTCCTGTTCAACAACAAAGTCGATATCCTGACGGACCGCAGCAACATCAACAGCCTATCGGACATGACGACCAAGGATTACCGCGTCGGCGGCTCGACGGCGCTCCTCGATGCCGTAGGCAACACGATTGCCAAGATATCCGACACGCCGGGCATTTCCGACAAGGACCACAAGGTCATCTTCGTCATCATCACGGATGGCTTGGAAAACGCCAGTACGGAATACTCCAAGGCGACGATCCAGAAAATGATTTCCGATAAAAAAGCCCAGGGCTGGGACTTCATTTTCCTCGGCGCCAATATCGACGCCGCTTCGGAAGCCCAGAACCTGGGTATCGATGCCGACCATGCCGTCAAGTATCGCAATACTTCGACGGGCGTCCAGAAGAACTTCGCCGCCATTGCCGCCTACACGCGCAGTGCCGTTCAGCAGCAAGACGACGACTCCTGGAAAGATAACATCGAAAAAGATAAGTAAGGCTTATTTCAAACCTGCCAATTTAGCCGGATCCATGGCTTTGTCGAACTGCTCTGCCGTGACCCACCCCGTCTTCAGGGCTGACTCTTTCAGGGTCAGCCCTTCTTTGGCTGCCTGTTTGGCAATGGTGCAGGCCTTGTCATAACCAACGAGAGGCACCAGGCCCGTGACCAGGATCAGCGAATTGTACAGGTTAGTCGTGATCCGTTCCTGATTCGGTTCGATGCCGACGACGCAATGCTTGCGGAAAGAATCCATGCAGTCCGTGAGCAGTCGGATGGACTGGATCAGGTTGTAGGCGATGACGGGCATGAAGACGTTCAATTCGAAATTGCCCTGGCTGGCGGCGATGCCCATGGTCGCATCGTTGCCCATGACCTGGACGGCGACCATGGTGACGGCTTCGCACTGCGTCGGGTTGACTTTGCTGGGCATGATAGAGCTGCCCGGTTCGTTTTCGGGAATACGGATTTCGCCGATGCCGCAACGCGGACCTGACGACAGCCAGCGGACGTCGTTGGCGATTTTCATGAGGTCGCAGGCCAGGGCCTTGAGCATGCCGTGGACGACGACGAGTTCGTCCTTACTGGTCAGGGACTGGAACTTGTTCGGCGCCGTATGGAAGGTCGTACCCGTCAGCTGGCTGACGATTTCGGCGAAGCGCACGTCATAGCCCTTGGGGCAGTTGATGCCCGTACCGACAGCTGTGCCGCCCATAGCCAGGTCGCGGAGGAAATCGATGCCCTGGGCCAGCATGTCCCGGTCACGCTGGATCATGCGGGCCCAGCCGCTGAATTCCTGGCCCAGCGTCAAGGGCGTCGCATCCTGCAAGTGGGTCCGGCCGATCTTGACGATGTCCTTGAAGGCTTCCTGTTTGGCCCGGAGTGCCTGGTAGAGGGCTTCCATGGCAGGGAACAGTTTCTGTTCGATGAGCAGGACGCCGACCATATGCAGGCCTGTCGGGAAGGTATCGTTCGAGCTTTGGGAATGATTGACGTGGTCATTGGGATGGACATTCAAGTCCTTGCCCTGGGATTGCAAAATCTGCTTGGCCCGGTTAGCGACGACTTCGTTGACGTTCATGTTGAACTGCGTGCCGCTGCCGGTCATCCATACGGCCAGGGGGAAATTGCCATCGAGCTTGCCGGCCAGGATGTCATCGCAGGCCTGGATAATGGCATCGGCCCGGTCGCCGTCGACGACGCCCAATTCCTTGTTGGTCAGAGCTGCCGCCTTTTTCAAATAAGCAAAGACCGTGACCATTTCGGCAGGAATCTTTTCCGTGCCAATCTTAAAATTCTCGAAGCTGCGCTGTGTCTGGGCACCCCAGAGTTTGTCAGCCGGGACTTTGATTTCTCCCATCGAATCTCTTTCTATACGGTATTCCATGAAAACCTCCAATCAGATTATATAAAACATAGCGGACTCAGGCGGGCGCCCTTTGGGACGCCCCTACGTTGGGTCCCCAAGGGGGACCGTATGAGAAACGAGGAACGGTTTCCCCACATTTGCGTCCGTATACTCCATATTTTATAAAACATGGCGGACTCGGCGGGCGCCCTTTGGGTCGCCCCTACGTTGGGTCCCCAAGGGGGACCGTATGAGGAACGAGGAACGGTTTCCCCACATTTGCGGCCGGACTTCATATTATATAAAACACGGTGGACTCGGCGGGCGCCCTTTGGGACGCCCCTACGTTAGGTCCCCAAGGGGGACCGTATGAGGAACGAGGAAGGGTTTCCCCACATTTGCGGCCGGACTCCATATTATATAAAACACGGTGGACTCGGCGGGCGCCCCTTTGGGTCGCCCCTACGTTGGGTCCCCACAGGGGACCATTCGAGGAACGATGAACGACCTACGACAAGCCCATGGGGTCGGGCTGGAAGATGCGGCCGTCCATGAGTTGCAGGTCATCGGCGATGAGCGGGCGGAATTCCATATGGCCCAGGATGTCCCGTTCCAGGTCGACGCCCGGGGCGATTTCTGTCAGCATGAGTCCCTGCGGCGTCAGGCGGAAGACGGCCCGTTCCGTAACGACCAGGACGTGCTGGCCGTGGGCTGCCGCGTAGTCTCCGGAAAAGGTGACCTGTTCGATATGGCGCTTAAACTTCTGGTACTTTCCTTCCCTGTCGATGACGAGCTGCCCGTTTTCGCAGTGCTCGCGCAGGCCGCCGGCCGTAAAGGTCCCCATGAGGATGAGCTTCTTCGTATGCTGGGCCAGGTCGATGAAGCCTCCTGGTCCGGTGACACGGCCGTGGAACTTCGAGACATTGACATTGCCCATGGCGTCGATTTCTGCCAGGCCCAAGGCACAGAGGTCGAGACCACCGCCGTGACAGATGTCGAACATATCGGCCATTTTCAGTTCTGCCTCAGCATTGACAGCCGCTCCCATATCGAGGCCCGACAAGGGGATGCCGCCGATGATTCCTGAATCGGCCGCCAAGGTCAAGCTCGGCCCGAAGCCTTCTTCAGCGGCAACGGAGCCAATGATTTCCGGGATGCCGATTCCCAGGTTCATGACATCCCCCTTTTTCAGTTCCATAGCGGCCCGGCGGGCACAGATTTTGCGATTATCCAGGGGATGCGGCGGCAGGGACTGGATGGACTTGCGCCTTTCGCCGCTCAGTTCCGGCCGGTAGCCATGGGTTGAAAAGCTCTGGACGTGATACTTCGGCCGCGGTACGACGACGTAGTCGACGAGGAAATGGTGTATCTTCACAAGGCGCGAATCGAGGCTGCCACGAGGCACGACGTCTTCGACCTGGACGACGACGATACCGCCGGAATTATGCGTCGCTTCGGCCACTTCCAGCTGTTCGCCAATCATGGCTTCACGCTGGAGGGAAATGTTGCCGTCTTCGTCAGCCAGAGAACCGCGGATAAAGCAGACCTGGATGGGAAAGGCCGGATAATACAGGTATTCGCTGCCATCGATTTCCATCAGGCGGACGATGTCCTTCCCTTCGCGGACGGTCTTGGCGTTGGCCTTGCTGCCGTCCCGGCGCGGGTCGGCCAGGGTATGCAGGCCGATGTCGGTCCAGACGCCCTTACGGCCGGCGGCAATAGCCCGATACAGTTCCAGGAGCGTCCCAGCCGGGACCGTATAGGCCAGGCACTGGTCAGCTGCGACCTTATCGGATAATTTCTTTTCCATGCCGAAATGACTGGTAATGATCGTCCCGATGAGGCCGTCTGCAGCCAGTCGGTCACCGCCGCGCTGGCCGCCGTCGCCAGTACCGGCAATCTTGACCAGTGTCAGGTTGCGGGGATGGCCTTCTTCACCATAGCGGTCGTGGAGAGCCTTGAATAAGCCGTCTGGCGTCCCGAAACCGGCATGGCCACTGACAGCCAAGGTCATATTATCGCCAACGAGACGGGCCGCTTCAACAGGCGTAATAAACTTTGTCATAAGGACCTTCCTTTCGTGTGGTAGTAAAAAAGGCTGTCTACGACAGCCTTTTTTAAGTTTGATGTTGGAATCACGTTATTTCAAGTGTTTCAATCCTTTAGCGCCGATATCGCTGCGGACCTGCTGGCCGTCGAAGTGGATGCGTTTGACGTTATCATAAGCCTTTTCGATGGCGCTCTTGAGGTCCGGAGCTACTGCCGTGACGCCGAGGACGCGGCCGCCGTTGGTGACGTACTGGCCATCTTTCTTGGCCGTGCCGGAATGGAAGACCATGACGTCTTCTTTATCGACAGCGTCGAGGCCGCTGATGACATCGCCCTTATGGGACGAAGCGGGATAGCCGGCAGAAGCCATGATGACGCAGCAGGCAGCAGCGTCTTTCCAATGGACCATGTCAGCCGTCAGCGTGCCTTTGGCGCAGGCGTACATGATCTGTGCCAGGTCGCCGTCGAGGAGCGGCAAAACGGCCTGCGTTTCAGGGTCGCCGAAGCGGCAGTTGAATTCGACGACTTTCGGGCCGTCTGCCGTAATCATGAGGCCGGCGTAAAGGCAGCCCTGATAGGTAATGCCTTCCTGCTTGAGGGCGTCGACGACGGGTTTCAAAATCTTTTCTTCGACTTCCTTGCGGATTTCCGGCGTAACGACCGGTGCCGGAGCATACGCTCCCATGCCGCCCGTGTTGGGGCCTTCGTCGTTATCGAAGATACGCTTGTGGTCCTGAGCGGAAATCATGGGCACGATGGTCTTGCCGTCGACGAAAGCCAGGAGGCTCGCTTCTTCACCGACCATGCATTCTTCGATGACAATGCGGCCGCCGGAAGCGCCGAAGATATGGTCTTCCATCATGGCATTGACCGCTTCGATGGCTTCTGCTTCCGTCTGGGCGACGACGACGCCTTTGCCGGCAGCCAGGCCGTCGGCTTTGACGACGATGGGTGCGCCCTGTTCTTTAATATAGGCCTTGGCGGCATCGCCATCGGTAAAGGAAGCGTAGGCTGCCGTCGGGACATGGTATTTCTTCATGAGGTTCTTGGCGAAGACCTTCGACCCTTCCATCTGGGCAGCGGCCTTGTTGGGACCAAAGACAGCCAGACCCTTGGACTGAGCCAGGTCGGCAAGGCCTTCGGTCAAGGGCACTTCCGGACCGACGACGAGCATGTCGATGCCTTCCTTTTGGGCATAGTCCGTGATGGCGTCCAGGTCGGACAAGGCGATGTCGACGCACTGGGCGACTTCACTCATAGCGGCACTGCCAGGGATGGCGTAGAGTTTATCGACACTCGGGCTCTGAGCCAGTTTCCAGGCTAAAGTATGTTCGCGGCCGCCGCCGCCGATGACTGCTACCTTCATTATTTTGCAGCCCCCTTCTGAACCTGTTCCGCTAAATATGCGGCAATAGCTGTATCATAGACAGCCGTATGATGGAAAGCTTCCTGAGCCAGTTCCAGGCGGTACTGGTCGGAAAATTCGCCGTCCTTCTGGAGGATGGAAATGATTTCGCCGTATTTAGCCGGATTGGTGACGATGGCGACGTATTTGTTGTTCTTGGCCGAAGCACGGACCATGCAGGGGCCGCCGATGTCGATGTTTTCAATGGCTTCTGCCAGGGTGACATCCGGTTTGGCAATAGTCTGCTGGAACGGATAGAGGTTGACGACGACCAGGTCGATTGGCTTGATGTCGTGTTCTTTCATGGCCTTGACGTGTTCCGGATTGTCGCGGACCGCCAGGATAGCGCCATGGATTTTCGGATTCAGCGTCTTGACGCGGCCGTCCATCATTTCCGGGAAGCCCGTGACGTCCTGAACGGCGATGACCGGTACGCCTGCTTCTTTCAGAGTCCGCATGGTGCCGCCGGTGGAGATGATTTCGATGCCGAGGTCTGCCAGGGCTTTGCCCAATTCGACGACGCCCGTCTTATCAGATACACTAATGAGTGCGCGTTTTACTTTCATGGAAAATTCCTCCTATTCCTGAGTCCCTTTGACGACGTTGCCGTCGATAGTCAATTTATCATCGCAAAAGAGTGCTGCCGCTCTGACGTAGGTCGGATGTTCCTTGGTGAGGATCCGGGCAGCCAGCGTATCTTCCGTATCGTCTTCGTAGACCGGTACGGCCGACTGCAAGATGATCGGGCCGGCGTCCATGTCGGGTACGACGAAATGGACCGTGCAGCCAGCGATCTTGACGCCGGCTTCGACGGCCTGGCGCTGGGCGTGGAGGCCGCGGAACGACGGCAGCAGGGCCGGATGGATATTGAGCATCTTGTGTTCATAATGGGAAATGAAATCACTACTCAAGAGGCGCATGAAGCCGGCCAGGCAGATGACGTCGGCCTGATACGGTTCGATGGCGTCGAGGATGTATTTTTCAAAAGCTTCTTTCGAGTCGAAAGATTTGCGGTCAGCCAGAATGACCGGTACGCCCCATTCCTTAGCCCGGTCCATGACCGGTGCGCCGGGGATATCGCAGACCAGGGCCTTGATTTCCGCATTGATCTTGCCATCTTTGACGGCATCGTGAAGGGCGATGGCATTGGAGCCGCGGCCCGATGCGAAAATGACCATTTTCTTCTTAGTCATGGAATACGCCTCCCCGCAAGGTTACGGGTACGTCGGAATCGACGACTTTGCCGATGACATAGGCCTTTTCATCGCGGTCTGCCAGATTCTTGAGGACGGCATCTGCGTCTTTTTCATCGACGATCATGATCATGCCGATGCCCATGTTGAAGGTACGGTACATTTCCTTGGCATCGACGTTGCCCCACTTCTGGAGGAGCCCGAAAATCGGCAGCTGCGGCCACGACGTGACGTCGATGTCGACGCCGACGCCTTTCGGCAGGACGCGGGGGATGTTTTCATAGAAACCGCCACCGGTGATGTGGACCATGCCCTTGACAGTGAAGTTCTTGATGATCGGCAGGCACGGACGCGGATAGAGGCGGGTCGGCGTGAGCAGGCATTCGCCGATAGTCATACCCAGTTCGTCGACGTACTGGTCGAGCTTCATGTTCTGCCGTTCCAGGACAATCTTGCGGACCAAGGAGAAACCATTGGAGTGGACCCCTGTCGACGGCAGACCGATGAGGACGTCGCCGGCTTTAATGTTTTCGCCGGTAATGACCTTGTCGCGGTCGACGATGCCGACGCCGAAGCCGGCCAGGTCATAATCATCTTTGGCATAGAAGCCGGCCATTTCAGCCGTTTCGCCGCCGAGGAGGGCGCAGCCCGATTCCTGGCAGGCATTAGCAACGCCCTTAACGATGGTTGCAACCTGTACCGGGTCGAGCTTGCCGACAGCGATATAGTCCAGGAAAAAGAGCGGTTCTGCCCCCTGGACAAGGACATCATTGATGGACATGGCGACGCAGTCCTGGCCGACTGTATCGTGCTTGCCCATCATGATGGCCAGGCGCAGTTTCGTACCGACCCCATCGGTACCGCTGACCAGGATGGGTTTCTTGATGTCACTGTTCATCAGGGAAAAGAGGCCGCCGAAGCCGCCGAGGTCGCCGAGGACTTCCGGACGGTACGTGGCTTTGACCGAATCTTTCATCAATTCTACGGCTTTGTTGCCAGCATCGATGTCGACGCCGGCATCAGCATAAGTCAATCCTTTATTTGTGTTCGAGAGCATATTTTTCTCCTTCCTCATTGGCCTGCGGAGTGTCCGTAGGATAGTCGTTGTTAAAGCAAGCTAAGCACATATCTTCCTTGGGGATATGTTCGACAGCCCGGTTGAGGCCATCGATAGAAATGAAATGGAGTTTGTCGACGCCGATATACTTCTGGATCTGTTCGACACTGAACGTCGAAGCAATGAGTTCCTTGCGGACTGACGTGTCGATGCCGTAGAAGCAGGGGTATTTGATAGGCGGTGCCGATACGCACATATAGACTTCCTTGGCGCCGGCTTCGCGCAGGAGCTTGCAGATGATGCCGCTCGTCGTGCCGCGGACGATGGAGTCGTCGACCATGACGATGCGCTTGCCCTTGACGACGGACTTGACGACGTTCAATTTCATGCGGACTGCCAGTTCACGCTGTTTCTGGTTCGGCTTGATGAAGGTACGGCCCATGTAGCGGTTCTTGATGAGGCCGTGCTTGAAGGGGATGCCCGAAGCCTGGGCATAGCCGATGGCCGCCGTGTTGCCGCTGTCCGGGACGGAAATGACGATATCCGCATCATACTGCGTTTCGTTCCACATTTCCCGGCCCATGTTCAGGCGAGCCTGATAGACATCCTGGCCGTCGATGACACTGTCCGGACGGGCGAAGTAAATGTATTCGAAGGAACAGACCTGCTTGCGCGGTGCCTTGGCAAAAATCGACGATTTGACGCCTTTTTCGTTGATCTGGACAAATTCGCCAGGCTGTACGTCGCGGACAAACTTGGCACCGATGGCGTCGAGGGCACACGTTTCCGAAGCCAGGACCCAGCCGCCTTCATCGGTACGGCCGATGCAGAGCGGGCGGAAACCGTAGGGGTCGCGGACGCCGTAGAGCGTATCTTTCGTCATGAGTACCAGCGAGTACGCCCCCTGGATGCGGTTCATGCTTTCCATGATGCGTTCTTCGATGGTGTCTTTCTGGCTGCGGCTGATGAGGTTGACGATGATTTCACTGTCCATGGTCGTCTGGAACGTCGCGCCGCCGCGGTCCAGTTCTTCCCGCAGGACCCGCGTATTGGTCAGGTTGCCGTTGTGCGCCAGGGCCAGCTGTCCCATGGGCGTGTATACGGCCAGGGGCTGGATGTTGCGGGGATTATTGGAGCCTGTCGTCGAATAGCGGACGTGGCCGATACCGACAGGGCCGCCTTCTTCGTCAGGTACGCCGTTGGCGAAGACCGTGCTGATGAGGCCCATGCCGCGGAACGTATGGATATCCTGGCCGTCAGTCAGGGCGATGCCGCCGCTTTCCTGGCCACGATGCTGTAATGCGAACAACCCCCAGTAAATATAGCGGGGAATATCGAGGTGTTTATCGTAAATACCTAAGACACCACATTCTTCATGCTGCTTATCCCAAATCGGATCGTAAAACATGAATTAAACCTCCTGTTATAACGAAAAATAGTCTGTACATGCCCTTAGAGGGACTTTACGGTTTCTTGCAATTTCTGGTTCTTTTCCATGACTTCTTTAGCCATGTTTTCGCGGTATGCCTTGTATTTCTTAGCTAATCCGGCATCGCTGGCAGCGCCGATCTGTACAGCCAGGAGCGCTCCGTTCTTGGCACCGTTGATGGCGACGGTGGCAACGGGAATACCCGACGGCATCTGGACGATGGCCAGCAGCGCATCCATGCCCTGGAGGCTGCCGCTTTCCAAGGGGACACCGATGACGGGCAGCGTCGTATAGCTGGCGACGACACCGGGCAGATGAGCGGCCATGCCGGCACCGACGACAAAGGCACTGATGCCCCGTTCTTCGGCTGTCGAAACGAATTCCCGGACAGCTGCCGGCGTGCGGTGGGCCGACGCTAACAAGACTTCATATTCAACACCAAATTCTTTAAAAATAGCAATCGCTTTTTTCATAACGGGAAAATCAGAATCGCTTCCCATGATCAAACCGACCTTCAACAGAGACCCCTCCTTAGAAAAACAAAACCCAAAAGTGACGCAGTATCACCTTTGGGTTTTCAGTTAGACACACGGAGACTGTTTACAAACGGCAAAGAACCTGTCCATAAACGTCTTGTCATAGTGCATCTCCTTATTGATTGAAAGATTATCAAACACACTTTGATTCTATCAAAAACCTACGAGGCTGTCAATGAAATTTGCCCGTTCCCTCACAGTTTGTACACGGATAACGCCGACTATGGTACAATGGGAGGAGATTACCCACACGGAGGGATAGATTATGGAATTAAATGACCAGCAGCAGCAAGTCGTCCGCGACCTGTCGCAGCCCATCCTGCTCAACGCCCCGGCCGGCACGGGCAAGACCCGTGTCCTGGCCTGCCGGGTCGCCCATATCCTGGAAACGAAGGCCGCTGAAGGCGCGCAGATACTCTGTCTGACCTTCACCAACCGGGCCTGCAAGGAGCTGAAGGAACGCATCGTCGCTACGGCCCACGAAAAGGGCCTGGACGTCGTCGTCAAGACGATCCACAGTTTCTGTTACAGCCTCATCAAAGAGGAAACAAAGCGCCAGAGCGACTGTTATAATGATTTTCTCCTCTACGATGACGAAGACTGCCGGCAGCTCATCGACAACCTCCCGGCGGCGGCGTCGGCACCGGGCAATGACACCCAGGCCCTGCAGAACTATATCGAATTTGCCAAGAAACAGCGCGTCCTCCCGGACCTCCACGATTTCACGGCGCCGAAAGAACCCCTCCAGGCCTGGCTCCATGACCACGGCGACGACCTCGTCCGGCAATACGATGCCATCCTGGCCGACAACCACGCCGTCGATTTCACGGACCTCATCACCGGCGCCTATGACTTCCTCACAGACGAAGCCTGCTGCCAGCGCTGGCGGGACCGGTTCCGCTTCATCGCCGTCGATGAAATGCAGGACACGAGCGAAGTCGAATACGCCGTCATCAGCCGCCTCTTCCCCGGCCGCAACGTCCTCCTCTGCGGCGATTACTTCCAGACCATTTACGAATGGCGCGGCTCCTATCCGGAATACATCCTGGAACAATTCCGCAAGACCTATCATCCCCGGGAAATCACCTTTACGACCAACTACCGGGCTACGCAGCTCCTCTTGAAAGCTGCCGAAGGCTGCCTGAACCGTCTCTTCGGCCAAGTGACGGTCCACCACATCTATCCCCAGCCCGGCCAGGCCGCAGCCGCCGTTCCCGGTGACCCCATCGTCGTCCATAAGGCGGACAACTTCATCGGCGAAAGCCGCTGGATCTTCCAGGAACTGATGCGCCTGCCGCAGCAGGAACGACTGAAAGCCTGCGTCCTCGTCCGTGGCAACCGCCAGGCCCAGCAGCTCTGGACGGGCATCAACGCCCACAACCAGCACTATCCGCCGGAAGACCAGCTGCCCGTGACCTGTATCGACCAGTTCCACCTGTTCAAGCGCCAGGAATGTAAAGACGTCCTGGCCTACCTGAGGCTGCTCCTGAACAAGCATGATAACCTGAGCCTGAAGCGGATTTTATTGCGCTTCGTCCCCCGCATCGGCCGGCGAACCGTAGAGACCATCGAAAGCGAATCCTACCGCCGCCTGGGCCTTCGGCTCTGCGACTTCATCGACCCCATTTCCCAGGAAACGGGCGACCCTTACGGGCTCCTGCTATCAGCCCTGGATGAAGGCCGGATCGTCGTCTTCGACGTCGAAAGCACCGGCACCGACACGACGAGGGATGAAATCATCCAGATTGCCGCCGTCCGCCTCGATGCCCAGGGCCAGGTCGCGGACACCTTCAACACCTATGTCCGTGCCAGCCGGCCTGTCGGGGCTTCCTTCTACGTCCACCACATCAGCGACGAAACCCTGGAGGCCCAGGGGATGGAACCGCGCCAGGCTCTGACGGCCTTCCTGGACTTTGCCAAAGACGCCGTCATCGTCGGCCACAACGTCACGTATGACCTGTCCATCCTGCACAGCGAGCTCCAGCGCCTGGGCATGGGCGAAAGCGGCGATTTCCCCTATTACGACACGCTGGACATCTACCGCCGCTTCTATCCCAACCTCATCAACCACAAACTGGCCACGCTCAGTGAAACCTTCCCCATCGACCATCAGCCATCGCACGACGCCTTCGACGACATCCTGGCCACGGCCGGCCTCCTATGTTATGCCGTAACGAAACAAATCCGCCCGGCTACGACGGCCCGCCGTTCGTCCCTGGCTATCTACCTGCCTCTCTTCGCCCCGTTCAGCCGTGACATAGCCCGTTTCCGCCGACAGTCCTATCAGGACCGGCCCATAGACCTCATCGCCGCCGTCATGAACGAAGGCGGCGTCAAGGCCTGGTACGAAAGCCATCGCGACCCCAGCGATGCGGCCCAGCACATCGACAGGCTGGAAAACGTCCGCAAGCTCTACCGCATCGCCAAAGAAACAGACGACCCGGGCCAGGACCCGCGCGACGCCCTGGCAGAATTTCTCAAGCTGACCGCCCTGTCCAACAGCGAACTGGACAGCATGCTGGCCAAGGACCCGAAAATCCCCATCATCACCATCCATCAGGCCAAGGGCCTGGAATTCGATTACGTCTTCCTGGCCCATCTGGAAGACCGGGTCTTCCCGACCTTCTGGTCCGTAAAGAAAGGGAATATAGAAGAAGAAAAACGCCTCTTTTATGTCGCCATTACGCGGGCCAAAAAGAGGCTGTATCTGAGCTGGCACGAAGGGAACGGCAATCAGCGCTATGCGCCGAGCCGCTTCCTCCAGAGCCTGGATTCCCAATATATCGAAGTTAGATGAGGCCGGCTATGCCTAAGACCAGGCCTAAGACGCCGGACCCGATGAGGACCTTGATGACGCCGATCTTGCGGCGCGTGGCTGCAATGGCCAGGATGAGTATGGCCAGGCCGCCGAGACTGAAGGCCGACCAGTCGTCGGGCAGGGTTTCCGTATTCCACAGGGCCAGGAGGATGAAGCTCAGGCTGGCGACGCAGATGAGGGCGACCACTGCCGGCCGCAGGCCATTGAGGATGCCCCGGATTGGACCGATGTCGCCATACTTGAGGAAGACGCGTGCTAAAATAATCCCCAAGAAGAACGACGGCGTGACGAAGCCCAGGGTGGCTGCAACAGCCCCGCCCAGCCCGGCGATCTTGGTGCCGACAAAGGTAGCGGCATTGATGCCGATCGGTCCCGGAGTCATCTGAGAAATGGTGAATATATCGACAAATTCGCTCATAGAGAGCCAATGGAAGGTATCGACGACACTGGCCTGGATCAGCGGCATGGAAGCATAACCGCCGCCGACGCAGAAGGCCCCGACTTTACAGAATTCCCAAAAAAGCAATGCATATATCATAATAAGTCCCTCCCCTTAGTCGTACTTCTTATCGCGCATGAAGGCGAAGCCGATGATGCCGTCAATGATGATGAGCACCATGATATTGACATCGAAGCACAAGTTGGCAATGAACGTCGCCACGATGATGGCCAGGGGCAGGAGCAATCTCTTCTTGCCCTGCTTGATGAGGAGGTCGATGCCGACATTGACGATGAGCGCCGTCGCCCCGCACTGCATGCCGCGGAGGATCATCTTGATATATAAGTTCTGGATAAAGAAATCATAGCAGTATGAAATGATCGACAGCGTAATCAGACAGGGCAGCACCGTAGCCACCAGAGCGACCAGCGTCCCCAGGACCCCAGCCATGCGATAGCCCAGGATGACGGCACTGTTGACGGCGATGACGCCTGGCATGGACTGGGCAATGGCTACCATGTCGAGGGTATCCTTGTCGTTGATCCAATGGTATTCATCGACGTATTTCCCTTTCAGCAGGGGAATAATGACGAAGCCTCCGCCGACGGTGAAGGCACTGATTAAAAAAGTCGATTTGAACAGGGTCCAAAAGAAATGGGCATCCCGTTTCGGTGTCACAATTTCGTTCATCGTGTATCATTCCTTTCCGGATAGGTATCTTTTCTATGGTCTTAGTATAACACGTCTTTTACTATATTGAAAATATTTGTACAATTGATATAATATATGTAAATCATATGTCAAGGAGGCATGGGTATGGATATCCGTCAACTCACTTATTTCATGGTCATCGCCGAAGAAGGCCAGATCACAGCCGCCGCCCGGCGCCTTCACATGGCCCAGCCGCCGCTGAGCCAGCAGATGAAGGCCCTGGAAGAAGAACTGGGCGTCCAGCTCCTGCAGCGGGAGCCGCGCAGCGTCACCTTGACCGACGCCGGCGAAATCCTCTACCGCCGGGCCCGGCAGATCGTCACCCTCACCGACTCGACGCGCCGGGAAATCGCCGATTTCAAGAACGGCCTACGCGGCACCTTGTCCATCGGGACTGTATCGTCATCGGGCAGCGTCATTCTCCAGCCAGCCCTCCGCCAGTTCCACGACGACCATCGCGGGATCCGCTTCGAAATCTACGACGGCAACACCTTCCGCGTCCTGGACATGCTGCGCAAGGGCCTCATCGAAATCGGCATCGTCCGCACGCCCTTTAAGCAGGACGCCTTCGACTGCACTCTGCTGCCGGAAGAACCGATGGTCCTGGCCTATACCGAGTCCCTGGCCGACCCCAATCCGGGCCAGCCGTCGATGACCATAGAACAACTGCAGGGCCTGCCGCTCATCCTCTACCGCCGCTTCGACCAGCTCTTCCATGACGTCTGCGAAGCCCACAATCTCACACCGAACCTCCTCTGCCGCAACGACGACGCCCGGACGACCCTGCTCTGGGCCGAAACCGGCCTGGGCTACGCCGTCGTCCCGGCATCGGCCATCTCACCGGCCAGTCGGCCCCAGCTCCAGACAAAAGCCATCGACGAACCGCGCCTGCGCACCCAATTAGCCGTCATCACCCCAAAACACCGCTACCTGTCCAGCATAGCCCGCCAGTTCATCGATGCCTTGACAAAGGCCTGAAAACACGCTGGCATGTTTCATTTCCACCCCTCATTTTTATTCTTCATGGAGTCAATCAAATTACGCTAGAATTTATTTTCATTCGGCCACTACAGTTAAAAGTCAAAAAAAGACGCTGTCATCATGTGACAGCGTCTTTAACTATCTTTTGGTGCACCACACAAAAGTTAATGCGAACTTGACACTGCAATTCTATCCGGATTATTTCGCATCGTGCATTTCCGCATGAAAAAGGACGGCCGATAACGGGGCCGTCTTTTTTTATTCATAAAAAAAAAGGGCGTCGCAAAATGCGACAGCCCCATATAATACATTAATATGAAATTGTTACTGCTGGCCGCCCTCGGCCTGTGCTTCCGGCTGCGCGGCCGTCGTGCTCTTGCTGAGTACGAGCTTGACTGCCCAAAGGATGCCGTTGATCAGCAAAGGCAGGACGAATTTATCACGTACCATGCACCAGCCCTGCTCATTATCAGCCTGGGCTTGTACCTGCGTGATAAACTTATCCGCAACGGTAGAAAGTGCGTCCATGCCGTCCCCTGTGAGGTCGGTGATCATCTGATTTTTTGCGGATTCGACGACGTCGCTGACGTCTAACGCCGATACCATACCATCTCTGATTTCTGTCCATTTACTCATAAATGATTACCTCCTACTGTACACTACATTCATAATCCGTAACGCCACGTGCAATAGCCCGGGAGAAGTCATCCCATTTGTCTTTAAGTAGGTCCGCGTCATCGTCATTGTCGATAAATGCTGTCTCTACGAGTACGGCCGGCATGTCGGTATGACGCAGTACGATGAGTCCCGGCATCTCTTTGACGCCGCGGTCTACGGTGCCCAGTGCGCTGACAATCTGGTCCTGGATGCACTGCGCGAGGTTCCCCCCGTTGCTCATGCGGCTGTAACACTCTACTTCCGTGCCGAGGGCCTGGCCGTTGGCGGCATTGCAATGGATGCTGACAAATACATCTGCTTCCCAGTCGTTGGCGTCTGCGCAGACAGCTACCGGACGGTCGTCGTGGTCGCTATCATAGTAAAGATTATCGGATTGCAGAATCCGGCATTCACAGCCGGCCGCTTCGAGGTATTCTTTTACTTTTGCCCCAATTTTTGCGGCTACGTCACACTCTCTGAGATCTACCGTACCATCCGTGTCAGTATGTACGGCGCCGCTATCATAGTCTAAATCGTGGCCGGGATTAATGTATACTTTCATTTCTGGTCCTCCTTTTTCGTGGCGGCGGTCTTGATATTGCCACCAATATAACCCAGTAGGCCCGAGGCAATGCTCATCGATAGTTCGTTCAGGTTATAAAAAATTGTCATAATTAGCGCTGCTACAAGGCCAACTACGACGATGCAGTCGGTGATATTCACTTTGTCTATTTGCATGTCCTACCTCCCCTTTTAATGCTGAAAATAATCAACAATAAAA
Organism: Megasphaera sp. SC8-1; assembly: GCF_024436295.1. Classification (NCBI taxonomy): domain Bacteria; kingdom Bacillati; phylum Bacillota; class Negativicutes; order Veillonellales; family Veillonellaceae; genus Megasphaera; species Megasphaera sp. SC8-1. The sequence continues at coordinate 19,248 of NZ_JANFQH010000034.1, forward strand.
GATATGATACCGCCGATAATCCCGGCGATGATGTACATGGAGTTAATCCGGTGATGCGCGGATCGCCCGCGCTGGTCGGCCACAATGGCTAATTCCTTCGTCTCCTGGAACTGCTCTTCAAGGTTTTTCACGGTGTCCAGTGCCTGCTTAGACTGCGCCTCGAGCCGTCCCATCCTTTCAAGTACTTCAGACTGGAAATCATGTTCACTCATGTATTTGCCTCCTTTTAATGAAAAAGACAGCCAATCCTTACCTCTTAAGTTTGCAAATTAATTAGTAGCTTCCATTTTGTCCAACTATTATTTGATCTATTAAAAAGACGCATCCATACTTTACCATCGAATGTATAGTATGTTTGATATGTATAATATGCATTTCTTGCTATTGATTCAACAACTAATCGTCCTGCTTTTTGTTCTGGTAGATTTGTTAAAGTTACGTCTTTATCAAAGTTCTCTGCTATATATTCGCCATCTACTATTAAATCATTTGCTGTTTCCCCCTTTTTATAGACATTCATAAGATTGTTTATCGGTGTTGTTATTAGACTCCATTCTGACCACTTACTATTATTATCTTCTGAGTATGGTTTGGTTCTTCTGAATATTCTGCCAAATGTATACTCTATAAATATTTGAACAATGTTATATATCACATACTCAATGTCAGATGAAGTCAAATCGGTTACAATTAAAAGTCCTGCATCACAGACATCTGTTGATGTAATTTTAGGCACATTTAAAATATGCCACATATCCTCATTTCTCTTGACATAGTATTTTCCTTTATTTGTATAATTATTAAAATCATCACCGGCTTTTATTTGTTCTTTACCTGAGTTTTGTGGAAGAATAACAAAATCTTTGGTATCATCAGATAAATTAAAATAGAATGGTATATTATCTTTTGTATAGTTATCTGCTTTAATCCAAAGAATACTCTTGACCTTGCCAACGGTTTGGAATGAGTGTTCATCTACATCCTCTTTATAACAACCGAAAAAAGAAAAATTACTTAACGCATAAGTGTTTCCTTGGCTTGCATTTTCTAATTTAAAACCTATCACGCTATGCTCACTTGTGCAATTAAAAAAATTCCATCCATGAATATTTGCGGCGTTTTCTGATTTTACATGAAAGCCTATCTTACAATTCATAAAACGCCCGCCATAAAAATACATTGCATTAAGCCATGGCGCCCAACTTTCTGTATCATTTTTGTTTTGAGGATTACTACATTCTGCTAATACACCTGTTTCTTTACAGCTAATACAATTAAAAGTTGTGTGAACATACTGCATCCAGTCATTTGGATCATCATTTCTTACAAGAAAATGAATACCCCCGCCATTCGATGCTAAGATGAATCCTAGATTCAAATGTGAATTTCTTAGTCGTCTAAATAAAATTGCATAGTCGCTACCCGTATATTTTAAAGTGGCATTTGACATATCTAAATTTAAGAAGCATGGGGATTTATCAAAATGTAACGTTGTAGATGTAACATACTCTCCAACTGGAAAAATAATTTTCGGCAGAATTTTCCCATCTGCTGCATTAACTTCTTGTGTATCTGCATTTCTACCTTTTGAATACGCATAATTAATCGCATTTTGAATAGTAATAGTATCATCTGTACTCCCGTTTCCTTTTGCCCCGAACCGTTTAACATTAATGGCTCCATCAATGATTAATTCAGCAATATTCCCATTATCTAAAAAGATGATACTGCCGCCGTCGTCTTGGTCATTATCAGTTTTGGCCCTGATTAGGTAGACGCTGCCGCCACCGTCGTTGGGCTGGTAGTAGCCCAGGGTTACGCATGGGCGCCCTACAATAGCTGTTTCACTCTTACGCATTTCAGCCACACTATTATAGTAGCCAATGGGGAGCTTGAATTTACTCATACCGGCATATTCGCGTGATAGGGCTGCCCAGATTTTCGCGCTCTGTGTGTAGCCTGTGGGACTATCAGTGTCGGTGGCCTCGTCTGGGCTTGCGTTACCTTCTGCCCATGCCTTGCTGATGTTTGCATATCCATTCGCAAGTGTCATGGCTTGCTGAGTAGTTTGCAAATAGTTGTTTGCCGTTGCTTCTAGTTGCTTGGCTTTCGCTTCTGACTCAGCCGCTTTTGCCGCATACCCCGCCGCTACTGTTGCGATTTCTTCTGCTGTTTTCGGTAGCGTGAGGGTTATAGTGATTTCGCTGGTTGCTACAATGTACATCGAGAATTTCATGGTGATATCTGTACCATCATTCTTGCTGGCGATGTAACTAGGGTGATCATCGTATGATACGGCATATAAAATTTCCGTGCCATCTGTATTCTGTGCAAAAAGCCCCAATTCCGATGCCATGTAGCTGGTATCTACTGCCGCATTTGTCAGTACCGCCGTTGCAACACACATATTTTTTTCAGCTGTCACCTGCTGTATTTCAGCTATAGACATAGCATTTTGCGGTTCGACCAGGGCACTTCTTTCATAGTAGTCGTCAACGGTTGTCACCGTACCTGAACCGAGCTGCATCTTTGTTAATTTCAATGTAGTCCCGGCTTCTACTTTTGCGTGCAGTGCTTCGCCGGCTTTAGTCAAAATATATCCTGTCGTGAAATTCATGGGTCAGTCATCCTTTCGTCATGCAGTTCGAAGCCAAACATCAACTGCGTAAAATGTAGGCAAAATAGTTATTGGCTCACGCCCGCCTTCGATGCTCGTATTCCCGGTCCAAGTCTTGGATGCATCGAAATTGATGTATGAGCCGCTCCCGCTTTGTGATTCCAGGTCAATGCCATCCCCATCTCCAACACAAAAAGCGCCAAATGGATAGTGCTCCCCTGCATGACGCCCAACCTGAGAGTCATCGGCGGGAAAACCACCCGTGATGTTCATGTTACCCCGGGTGTGACTATGGGGCGGCATGTTAACATACTGTATATAGCATTTATAAGATCCTCCTGTTTGTCCAGCCGCATAGGTGGTACCATTTATAGTACCGGAAGCCATGAGATATGCTGCATTGATTTGCTTCCATGTTCCGCCCCACATCGTAGCCGGATCTTTACCGCCGACGCATATATAAACCCCGCCAACAGGATGATTCAGCTCCAAGTTTTTTTTCATGGCGTCATCCAATTCCGATTTTGTAACGTAGGTATCCATATCCACTGTAATGGATATGCTGTCGGCATTACTGGTCGTAATGTAAATAGTCGTCAAGATGTTTCGGATGACCCCGACTGATGCAGCTTCAAATGTATCCGGATTCGTAGCAATCGCAACGGCAAATAATATCTCGAAGCCGTTGCTTTTTTTAGCGTATACCCCAATGCATTTTTGCTGATACGTCGTTTGCAGGTCTTTATTTGTGATGTTTGCGACAACTTTAATCGTCGTATCATTGACCGTCTTTGCACCCGCAATCGGTACTTCTTGCGCTATGTCCGTTAGTTCTGTCAGCGATGCCAAAGCGTCCTGTCTATACGTCGCAGAGCTTACGCATATTTTCGTGATTTGCATCGTAGTAGTCCCACTGACTACGTCTGCCAGTAGCTTACGCCCCTTGTCGGTAACTACATAATTACTCCAAGTCGCCATTTCACTCACCTCTCAATATGATTTCTTCTGACATTGTCATCGCTACTCCGGCATAAACTGCTGATGTTGTAGCGACTCTGGTAAGCGTAATTGGGTATACGCAGATATCGGTTTCTATTTTTTTTACAAAACCTACCCTGATATGCTGATTAATTTTACGCTCAAATTCAATATAATCCAGCCAGCTGCGAACGTTTTTTGCCGCATTTATACTCTTCATTATTTGCTTAAAATTCATATTGGAACTGATTTCATTTTCTCCGGCCGATATCGCAAAATGATATGGGTGACCATTATATTCAAACCACTCTTTTACGCGGCCCCCCGAATAAATCATGTTAACGGCTGTTTCAACTGCGTATTTTGTGCCGCGCAAACGATGCAAGATGAAAGACATTTTAACCTGTTTTCGCTTAACAGATAATGGCGCGGCTTTATCATAATTATCTACATGCATCTGCTCTGCCAGATGGTCAATGAGCGCTTCCGGCAGGTCATCAATGGCCGGGTAAATCAGTAACAAATCCGGATTGATGTCAGACAGCGCCATATCGACGACACGGGCCAAATCCGGTACGGGGTCTTTGTTGATGGATTCCGGCAAATGTTCTGCGATTCTGTACTCCGCATCTATCATTCGTCTTCACTCCCTCCTAAGACGACGGATACCGTTTTATCCTGGGCTACTTGTACGCCTGTCAGCACGGTATAGGTCGGCGCCGTGACGATGACGCGTTTTACGCCGGCGACAGCCATAACATCGGCAATAAGCCGCGACGGGTTAATGTCCCGGCCAATTTTAGATTTCTGCCACAGTCGATAGTTATCCACGGCTGTCATTACGGCGTCTTTGATAGTAGATTCCGCAGTGCCGACGTCGGTATAGTAGGTCAGGGTAATGTCATAAGATACAGTATCCGGTGCGACGACCGATACGTTATCGGTCAGTGGACGTACTTTATCCGCAGACACTACCGTTTTTACCGCGTCCAGTAATTCCTGCTCCGGCAGTGTCCCGCCTGTCATGAGCGGCCGTATTTCAACGGCCCCGGCGCTGGGACTGGTTACGGCGACATCGATGATGCCGCTATTGGCTGATTTCGTCCAATACTCATAAGCCCCTGTCGGCCCGGCCGTGGAAAAGCGTTCCGGCGCCTCATGGATACGCTCGCGGTAATCGTCATCGTCTTCTACATCGGCGCCGCCCGCGCTGGTCGTCGTGTTAACAATAGAAGCAACATAGGCCACCGGGTCAACAATATTCTTGATTTCGCCCGGAAGAAGGCCATTCCCCTTGTCGCCGACGGTCTGGCATGTCGCTTTAACCGTTGCTGTCGTGCTGCCCGCCAGGATGGCGGCATCTTCATCAGTTGCAAAATAGAGGCCGTCCGTGCTGGCTACGCGGGTACCCGCGGGTACGATTGTTTCCTGTGTCCGCGCTGCCGACAGTGTGATTTGCAGTGTCGTCGTGGCAGCGGACGCAGGGATGCGGTCCGTGTCAGAAAAAGCGCCCAACGCGTCGAGGTTATCCCCGGCCGCGTATTTCAGCAGATTCTGCTTGCCGACGTAGTTCTGATTATTCATCAGGCGGATAATCGCCTCGGCGACAACTAAAAGAAAAAGCCGGACCGGGTCCCCCTGGGCTAAAGTCCTACCGGTTATGCTTGTGTAGTCATTAAAGATAGCAGCTTTCACTTTTTCGGCATCGGCGTCGACGAAATCGATATCCGGTAAATCAGCTAATTTCATATGGTAATCACCACCTTAGGGACGAGCTTACCGGAGACGTCCCCGGTAAATGTAATGCTGTCGACTTTTACCCGCGGCTCATACCGCTTGATGGCCTGGAAAATCGCATTCGTCAGTTTGGCCCGGGCCAGTGTTACCGGCAAATCGATGACGGTACTGTCCAGGCCGAATTCACGATCGAGCGGGATTGTTCCTTTTTGTGTGGATAGGATTGTACGGACGTTCTGCAAAATCTCATTTGCTTCTGTTTTCGGCGACATGTCGATGGTCGTCGGGTCCTTTGCCGTTACTTCATATTGCATTACAATCCTCCTCTCCCGAATAAGGTAGTAATCCCGTTATAAATCCGGCCGACTTTGTTCAACGTCGACTCTTCATCCGTATTCGTCGTGTCGTATTCTTTTAGCTTGACGTTCGCCGTAATGGCGATGACTTTGCCGTATGCGTTATAAACGGCATCTGTTTCGTCGATGCTCTCAAGGTACCAGTAATTTTGCGACACCGGCACGCCGCCAATGATGAGCGGGCAGACGATGCCCGTGTCCCTCATTTCTCGGAGCTTTGTCAGCTGCTGCGCCGGCATGGCGTTGTACAGGGTCATGAGATGGAGCTTGAATGAAAGCTCCTCCTGCCCCGGACCGATGAACTGCGGCACGGGCTTTTTTAGAATGACGTCGTGCGTCTGCCACCGGGCCTCCCCGGAGCGCTCGACGTCGTCAGGCGTGACCAAATAATGCTCGGCTACGCCGAATATGACTGTACCAAAATACCCAATATACATACCGTGTCACCTCTCTACTGCGGCTTGCCTGTATTGCTGCCGCCCGACGATACCCCGCCATGTACGTGATTGACAAGGGATATCCCGTTGACCGTAACATCTCCGCCGCCGGCGTTAACCGTGAGACTGCCGCAGTTGATTACCAAATCATCTGGGACGTTCAGCACACGGGACCCGCCGGCGGGCGGTGCATCGACAGTACTATAAATCGTGCCCAGGACATACCCGGCGCCGCTGCCCTTGCCGCCGCTGTCGGCGATGAAAAGGCAAAGCACCTGGTCATCAACGGCAGGCATCCAGAAGTCTTTCGCGCTCTTACAGCCGCGCATGAGAACCTTGAGCGGCGCGGATACGATATCATCATGGTCCGGGAACGTTACCCGGGCGGAAGCGTTTGCCGTGTCTACCGACGATACGCGCCCAACACGAATACACCGCGCCAGTACTTTATAAATATCAGTAGCCAATGAGACACCTCCTCACATCGATACTCGTTGTATAGCCGCTGCCGCTCAGGTCATGCTTGGCCTGCGTAATGATGTATTTCCCGGAAAACGTGCCGAATCCAATCATCTCGACAGTTTCCCCGGCGCAAAGGAAAGGCTGGCCCTCACTGTTAAAACTGCCCGTACATTCCTCGCTGTTTTTCTCACGCAGTTTCTTTTTCGCCAGTCGGTCCGCTTCCGCTTGTGTCGATACCTGCTGATGGATTTCCAGTGTCGCCCCGTCGGTTTTGTTCGGATCCACAAACGTGGACTCGATGACGGATTTGTCTTTATCCTGGGCATACTTTACATGGCATTGCTTGTAGACGTCGCGGATTTTCGAGGTGAACGAATAGCCCGTACTGTGCAGGACGCGTTCCGGTGTATGGTCGCCGTCCGCTTCCGCAACGGTAATGATTTCCTGTGTATCAGGATGGTAGATTTCTACTACTGGCTCGGCTTCCTCGTACAAGGCCTCATCAAAGACGATAATTGTGTCGGTCGTGACTTTGAGGGCAAAGCCCGCATCGTCGCAGACTTTTTTCAAGACGTCCAAGTCCGATTCGTCATTTTGCTCGACTTTATCGATGGCTGGGTCATCCCCGCAGTCCCAACAGAGGTCCATGCTGTTTTCCTGAGCTACGTCAGATGCTACTTTCTGGACCGTGACATTTTCCCACGTCCGGGAGCGCAGCGTACTTCTCAGGGTGCTGTCGTCGCTGACCGTGATGGCTACGGCCTTAATAGTCACGACGTCGGGCGCGCTGGACAGCTCGATTTCGTCTACTTCAAACTTCCCAAGGGTAACGTCGGCCTCTCCGTCGTACAGCCCTAGCCAGTTGTACGTGCACAAGGTAACGTCAATCGTCGCGCCTTTCGTCGGCATCCAGTCACCCTGCCACAAGCCCGCCTTGTCTTCCAGGGTAAGGGATATGTCGTCTACCTGCCCGGATAGATTGTCGGTGTAGCTGGCGCTGATCAGGTATTCGGCCAGTGCCTCGGATATGTCCTTGTTATCATAGGTCACTTGCAGCCATGCGCGGCGCCCCAGATGCTCTTGAGCAACGACGCCCGCCATGGCCTGTGCCTCAAGCCGCTTGAGGTCTGCTTGTAATTTTTTCAGTAATGCCAATTAAATCACCGCTTCCATGGAGGCATGATAGATGACGTACTGGACGGGATGTCCGGACAGGTAAGGGCAATCCCTGACGGGAAGACAGCGATGGTCCTGTAATCCGGATTCGCTTCCAACAGATTCTTGACGTACTTTTCCGAGCCGTAGACCCGGTAAGAAATCAGGTCCCACATGTCGCCCTGCATGGTACTGTACATGCTACTCATAGCTCAGCCTCCTCTGATTTGCCGCCCAACGTTTCATCATGCCGTCAAATTCGCGCATTTTCTGGTCCATGAGCTGGGAAATCCGCTGCTCTGTCCCCGGACTGCCGCCCTGGACAGTAATCGTAGGTGCAAAGGTAATCTGCGCGGATCCACCGGATGGCGCCGCCGCGGGTACACTGGACATCGCCGGCATTGCCGCAGGCCCGACGCCGAGCATCTGCCCGGCCGTTGCCCATAAATTGTAGGCGTTTGCATCGTGAGTGATAGGTACGATGACTTCCGGATAGCCCGCTTCCGCTACCCACGTCAAATAGGGATGGCTGAAAACGCCGCCGCTTGCGGACTGGCCCGCTGCGGAAGCGGCATCACTGTCGCCGCCTTTAATAAAATTGACGACGGCATCAATCGGATGGGAAAAGACCTCTTTCAGCCCTTCCCACTTATCAATGCACCACTGGACGCCCGCATCGACAGCGGATGTGATGCTGTCCCAGGCGCTCTGGGCTGCGCTGACTGCTGCATCCCATACGGCTTGAGCCGCGGCAGAGATGGAGTCAAAACAACTGACAATAAAATCATACGCCCCGGATACAGCGCTGGTGATGTAATCCCAGGCCGCGGCCGCCGCCGAGGAGATGGTGTCCCACGCCGACGATACGGCCGCGCAGATAGCTTCCCAGGCCGCGATGCATGCCGCCCTGAATTCCTCATTTGTATTCCAGAGGTACACCAGCGCGGCCACGACAATCATAATCGCAATAACGACGAGCGCGAACGGGTTCATCGCCATAACGGCGTTTAACGCCATCTGGGCAACCGCCGCAATACGCGCGCCTATGGCAAAAGCCCGCTGAGCCGCTGCCGCGATGAACGTCGCCGCCGCGGATGCCTTTGTTGCAATAGTCGCCGCAATGTGCGCATTTTTAATCATGTTAATCGTCGCCGCCATATACTTGTAATAAGCGACGGCAGCGCGAATGCCAAGGGCTGCCATCGTCAGCCCGACGATAGCCCCAATGGTACCAATGATAACGGTCGCCAACTGCTGATGCTCAGACACAAACTGAGCCACAGCGCCCATCGCCCGGGCCATAGCGCCGGCTACAGCTGTCACAGCGGGAAGCAGGAGACTGCCAAGATTGACCGCTAATGCGACTAGGTTATTCTTGGCAAGCTGCAATTGATTTGCTGTCGTCCCTGCCCTGGCCTGATATTCGGCTTCCATGGAGCCCGCGTATTGCGAGGCGTCGCCGACTTTGCTAAAGTTGCTCTGCAAGTTGTCTAGCTGTGTCAGCAGCGGCGCAATGGCTTCAATCGACTCTTTACCGAATATATCGCTTAGTGCTGTTGCCTGCGCCTCTTTCGGCAGTTGCTTGATGCGGCTCAGGACGTCCATGATAGTCCCCTGGGCGTCGGTCTGCATCCGCTTAGCCACGTCTTCCGCCGACAGGCCAAGTTGTGCAAAAGCTTCCTGCTGGGACTTTGTCGCACCCGCCCCGGCTACCAGGCCGAGAGCTAAGTTTTTAATACCCGTAGCCGCGACGTCCGACTTGACGCCGACAGATGCCATGGAAGCACCGATAGCCGCAATCTGGGCGGCGCTGATACCGGCGACGTCGCCCAAAGGCCCTACGCGAGTCACAATGTCGGAAATAGCATCACTGCTGGCCGCGGTCGTATTGGACAGGTAATTAATCTGGTCTGCAAGCTGTACGACTTGATCCTGGCCCATGCCGAAAGCGGTCCTCCAGTTAGCCATCATCTGTCCGGCCTGCTCAGCCGTGATATCAAATGCAACGCCCATCTTGATAGCATCTGTAGCAAAGCTCTTTAGCTCATCCCGGGCAATACCGGCCTGCCCGCCAGCGGCTACGATCTTAGCAATGCCCTCGGCGGACATAGGCAATTCCTGCGACATGCGCAGGATGTCGTCGCCCATTTCTTTAAACTGCTGCGGTGTATCAAAGTCTACGACTTTCCGCACGTCAGACATCGCCGACTCAAACTGTACAGCCTCACGGACCGCAAGGCCTAAAGGCGCGGCGACAGCGGCCGCCGCAACAGCCCCTGCTTTCAGGCTGCTGACCGCAGAGGACAGATTTGCAGAAGCTTTCTGCTTGGCATTGACGCGGTCCATAGTAGCCTCGTACTCTTTCGCGGCTTGATTCTTCTTGACTTGCGCCTGGAGCATTGCCAGCTCGGTGTCATACTCGACATAGCCCTTGCTGGCCTGCTGTTTCGCCGCCTGCTTTTGCAGGTTCGTCATTTCGCGATTCGCCGCGCGGATCTGCGCCTGCATCTGCTTTGTCTGGGCGATGGCTTTTGTCATGGCCCCGCCGACGCTGCTATCTAATTGCCCTTTGATTGCGATTGCCATTTCCAGCACGCGGTTAGCCATGGCTGCCGCCTCCCTTCCCTGCTTTTTCTATTTCCTTGTTCTGCCGGTCGATTTCCCCGGATACGGTCGTCATCCAGCCGCGCAGGTCTGGCACCGGCAGGCCGAGGAAAAAGTAAATAGACGTGTGCGAATATTTAGCCATCCGCAGTACATCGAGCCGCAGTTTTTCGGCGGTTAGTCCTCCGTCTGGTCCTGCGATGCCGTACCGAGCAAAAAACCCTGCGTCTTAATCATGACGGCCGTAAAGTCTTTAGCTGTCAGGGCTAAGATGTCATCGTATTTGACATTCGCCGCAATAGCAGCAACATGTGCCTGATATACCTGCGACAGCGCCGGTACGACAATGCTGGCGTCCTCTTTTTTTGCTGCTTTTTCGCAGCGCAAAAGAGTATAGCCGGATACATTGTCAAAATCGAGGATCAGTGTTTTTGTACCGTCCGGCAGGGCCCGGGTCAGCTCAATCTTCTGATCATCCGGGACCGTCTGGACCTTTTCTTCTTTTTTCAATGCTCATACCTCCTTTTACACGCCTAACGCATCACGGATAGGCTGCATAATGTCCTCACCGCCTGCGACAAATTTATAGGCATACTTGTCAACTTCCAGCAGCGTCTTACCATTGACTTCGTACTTGATGTACGTCGTTTCGATGGTATTCGTCGCATCTACCGTGCTTGCCGGTTCCCAAGAGCCGCCGGCCATTGCCTTCGAGCGGCCGCGGATAACGACGCGGACCGTATCCATGACGTACTTATTCGCGCCGCTGTCCCAGTACTGATTAGCGCCGCGTGCTTCCAAGGCGACAGCCTGACCGCCTACAAGCTTAAGGTTCCAGTCGCTGTTGATGTTGTGCGTGATTTTTGTTTCTAACGATTCAAACTGCCCCAGGACCGGCGCCTCGATTTCGCCGCCGACACCTACGCCCTTGATAGTCTGCGTGATGGATTTAAAGTCCGGCAGCTCGAATTTCGCGACACCGTACAAAGTACTGCCGTTTTCGTCGTATACACGATAATCGTTAAGGACTTCCGGCATTTTATTTACATCAGACATCTAATCACCTCACTATTCAAACAGCGCCGTAAAGGCGGATGTATCGTACTCAGAAATGCTGTCAATTTCCTGCATCGGTACCGGCGGCGTACGTTTTTTATGAAAGCGGAAGATACCGGCTTCGAGGTCCGTCGTCGGATTTTCTTCTTCCAAAAAATCAATGCTGCCGCCTAAGATATATTCGCGGGAAATGAGGCCGTTTAAACGAATCCGTTCCGAGTCGAGAATGGTCTTGATGTTGCGCGGCTTGCCCGGCTTATCGAGGCGGTTCCAGTATGTCAGGACGAAAACAGTATCGTCCCAGTCGAACATGCGGCGGACGCACAAAAATACGTCTTTTGGGTCCGTCGTGCTCGGATAGGCGCCTGTATAGTTGCCCCACAGCACCCAGCCCGCCGGGGATGTCATCGCCGTGACAATGCCCTGGCTGTTCAGCAGGTTAGCCCGCGTCAGATCCAGCGTGACTTCTGTACCGTCTTTCAGGCAGAGGCCTGTAATCGGCAGCGTCTTATTCGACGGCGACTCATAGGGTACGTCGTCATTGTCTGCGTCGGTCTGACCGATGCGGCCCATAGCCAGCGTAGACATGTAATAGCAATGGTCGCCGATGCGGCCCATAGGCCAGCCGACGTACTCATTATTATGTGTGTAGCCGTTGCCGGTCTTCCACTTATTACAGCCGCTGTAGGACTTGACCTGCGTCGTATCGATGTCGAGCAGGACCGTACAGCTAAAGAGGCTGTTAAATTTTTTACTCTTGGCTTCCATGACGGCCGCGACTTCCGGATGCTGGCTCCAGCCCGGCGCCGCCAAAAGGCCCGGCACTAAGCTAAACTTAGGATAAATCATATCGATAAGTTCGAGGCCCGTCGCCGTGTCGTCACTGCCGACGCCGCCGATGATGTCGGCGTCCTTAATCAGCGACGTATCGATAGCGTCATACGCGACGTATACCGACGTAGCACTGGCCAGCGCGCCGTCTTTCAGGAGCGTAATCAGGACGTTGCCGTCGTCATCATAAGCCGCGGTGTAATCCGTGCCGGCTTTAGCCGTGGCCCCGGAAGACGACGCCGATACCGTCAAAGTGCTCAGGATGACGTCATCGGTAATGGTTGCGGTCTTATTGGCTACCGTTACGGACTTACTGGCCACGGATTTCTTATGTTTTGCCGGATTCAAAACGTTAATGAATACTACCGGAGCCACTGCAAACAGCTTAAATTCAGCATACATGGCTTCACAGAGGGAGTATTTATCCCAGTTTTCGTGATAGCCTAAGTATTTGACTGCCTCTGTCCAGCTGTAGCAGATGACGGGTTCATTGATTTTCGGGTCACTGGCCAAATGGACCGGTGCTGTACCAATGACAACGGGAAGGCCTGCGGTCGTCTGCGCAGTGGCAACGACGGCCGTATCAATCTCTGATGTCTTGATACCGTGGAAAAATGCCATATCTATTTACCCCCTTTACGTCTGCTGACCGCGGCCTGGTAAAAGGTATAGAGCGCGGTCCCTTTTGTCTGTACGTCGGTCATTGCCTGATTCAGTTCTGCCGGTGTCACAAACAAATGCTTTAATACGTCATCAGATGCTTCCGGGTCCGGGATACCGTTTGCAAAAATCATGCAATGGTTCAGCAGGGAATCACGGAAGCCAGGGCCGATATAAATAACCGGGCCTGTATATTTCGCGGCGCCGGTGCTGACTGCTGCCGGCGCTGTCTTATTCGTGTCGTCCATGTTCAGGTCCTCCTAGTAAAAACGGGTCAATGCTGGCTGGCTGCGGGATATGTACTTCAAAGTCAATCCGCCCCCACCATTGAGGATAGGGCTGGTCGTCGGGTACTGATGTCTCCATGGTGCCATTCTTGACGTCGTACTTATTGCATACCGGATTTGCATCCAGCAGACAAAAGCGGATATATTCGAGCATGTGGAAAAGCTCATCGGCGCCGTGAATCATATCCGGATCCCGTGTCACCACGGAGATCACCACAGACACAACGGACTCATCAGCCCGGTCTACTACGCCCGAATAGCCGACGACGACAGCCGGGCATAGCTTTTCCTTTGCTTCCGGCGTCATCGCCCTGGGCAGGAATCCTGTAAAGCAATTGATGGCCTTGCCGTCTACGGTTTGGCCGCTGTAGGCCCTCATTTTGCCCGTCAGGAATGTTTGTAAGTCGTCCAATACGTCGAGCGGCGTCATTTAACCACCTGCCAATCGTTCCAGCTCATGCATAAGCCTCTTTTCGTACATTGCCATGCCTTCATCGGTCATCCTGGCCACGACGGCGGGATTGCCGTACAACTGAGGCACGGCGGGCCCAAACAGCCCCGTTACCGGATGACGCGGCCGTCCTTCACGGGCGACAAAGCCGCGCCCGGGCATATCAAAGGACCTCGGCACGATGGAGCCGCTGCCCTTTTTGATGGATACAAAGATACCCTTACGGCGCCGGGCCGCTTTATACTTCGTTACTGGTTCTTCCGGGCCTCTGATGTGCAGTGTCGTGCCAAATGCCTCGGTACTAAATGACGTTGCGCTTTTCAGGTCCCCGGCCTTGATGGTGTAGGTGTTGCGGATTTCCTGTGCGCCCGCTTTACGGGCTGTCACAGCCGCACGGCGGGATGCCTGCTTGATAGCTGTCGACAATTTCCTGCCGCCAATAAAGCGCTGCAACACCTGTTCTACATGCCGTACGTTCGACTCGTTCAATTCGATACTAATCAAGTGCATCACCTCCGTCTACGCCACTTCCGCATGCAATTCAATCGTCAGGATTCCCATGTCATCAATGACACTATCGACGATACAGATAATACCGTCCAGGTCAAAACGCTGATCATACACCGGCACGGCCGATAAGTCGGCCTTGCGGCAGTGCACAATATACAGATTCCCCTCCAAGCCGTTATAAACGCCGTACTCTTTACCAGTAATCCACCGCTCCTGACTTGTCGGGGACTCGACGATTGCCTTTACTGTGTCGCCATTCAGGTTGTGTTCATCGGCAAATTCGTCAGAATTGATAAAGGTATCGAGGTCCGCGGCCACTTGATCCTTGAAGGTAACCTTTTTCTCAGCGGCGCCGCTGTCCTGGGCTTCATCCTGCTGGAATATGGCCAGTTCAGCAGCTATCCGCTCATCACGGCGGCTCATTTTTTCCGCAGTTTTTCAGCATCTACCGGCGGCAGGCCGTTTTCCGCGGATGCGGCCGGTGCTGCCGGCGCCGCTGGTGTTTCATCAGCGGCGGGTGCATCGACGGCGGCGAATTCTTTCGGCGACTGCTGAATCAAATCAGCAGCGACGTCGTCCGGAAGATCTGCGACGCTGCCGGCGCTGTATTTCACGCCGTCATGGCAAAGAGAAAACTTTTTAACTAAAATTTTCATGCTGTCGCCTCCTATTTGACCTTGATGACAGCCCAATCGTCGAGGAATTCCGGGCAAAGAACGCAGCGGCTGGACATGACGAGCGTGCTGACGTCGTTATCCATATCCGGGATGATTTTCGGGACGTATGCATTGCCCGGGTACGAATGGAACTGACCATCGGATTCGATCTGTGTAACAGCCCCAAAGAGGCGCTTGCCACGGCCAGGGATGCCGAGGATGAGATAGTCATCCGGGATATACGGTACGAATTCGCCCTTTTCATTGAGATAGCCGCCGTCGTAGGCGTAGACTTCAAGAGACAGCGCCGAGATGTAGCCGACACGGAGCAATTCCGGGCGGACAAACTGCGGCTGAATGCTCATCAGGGCCATGTTGTCACGGCTCGGGATCATCATCGATTCGCGCAGTTTCGTGTTATTGACGATGTACTTGGCAACCGTACTGGAGCAAATCGCCATTGTCGGGACCATACCCGCAGCACGGCGGATTTTCTGAGATGCGGTGTCCAAATCAGACAGGATATCCGCTGTCGAGTTATCCCACGTACTGGACCCGGACAGCGTCGTTTTGTTCGTGAATCCCGGGAAAGAAATAGTGTCGACGTGTGCAATGCTGCCGTCATCGGCAAAACCTTCTACGTCGTATTCGCCGTTGATCAGCAGTTGTGCTGCCATCCATTCCTGACGGCGGATGCACATATCGATGAGCTCCGTCAGGTCATGGGCGCGGATTTCAGCGGCCCGTTCTTCCGGTGTCTTCGTGCTGTATTCCGATTCGCCAAAGCCGCGGATAAGGATGTCCGCCGGTTCGATGTTGCGTTTCGGGCGCATCAGCGGCGCCTTGTACGAGCGAATCGTGGACCCTGTACGGGCCATGTTGACGCCCTTGCCGCCAGGAACGACGAACGGCGCCATCAGGCGGCCGCCTTTTCTGAATTCCATGTCGACGACTTCCGTAGAAAAGGTCTGCATGTTAGGGAAGAAAACGTCTACTAAGGTAGTAGTCGGTGTAAACGAACGCTCAACTGCACCCAGGAGCGTCCGGGTATCATCAAAACTCATGGTCGTGCCTCCTTTAGCCTTTCAGGCTGGTAAGATAAATACCGGCGCTGCGCAATTCGGCTTCATGCGCGCCGATGGTGTCGCCGTCGGCGACTACGATTTTTTCGCGGTTGAATTCGCCTTTGACATATACCGCCGCTACTGTGTCCGTAGCGTCTACCGACGCCGCTAAAATCGCATTTGCAGTGCCGGCTTTTGCCGTTGCGGCAGCCGTGTCGTCGGTAATCGTGAGAAGTGTACCGCGGGCCATCGCGGTCCCTGCCGCCACTTTTACGTTATGCATCACGACAGCCACATTCGTACCGCCGATAAGGTCATCATAGTGTACGCCTGTCGACGTAGTTACCAATTCCGCCATTAGCGTTTACCCCCTTTACTGCCGCCCATTGCCTGGGCAATCAAATCCATGACTTTGTCGTCTTCTGTTTTGCTGTCATCGACAGCGCCCGGCGTGATGCCGTCCGTGCCGCCTTCTTTCGACTCGGCCTGCATGTCCTGCAACTGTGCCTGCGCGGCGCTCTTGACGCCTTGGACAGCGGCTACATAATCGCGGACGTCATCGGCCGTCTGGCCGTTGTGTTTTGCTGTGCTGATGATAGCTGCTACTGCCGGATTGCCGTCGGCCATGGCGTCGAGATCAGCCATACGCTGACGTTCCTGGGCTACTGCTTCCGCGGCGATGGCTTTTGCATCGACTGCCGGCGCCGCCGTGGCTGTCGGCGCTGCTGCCGGTGCTGGCTGCGGCGTGGTCGTGTCATCGATTCGCAGGCCCAGTGCATTCAAGATTTCTTCTAATTTAGATTTACTCAAGACTTCCGCCCCCTTCTTTTCATCGTCCTGGGCATTCACACAATGCGCCAGGCCCTTCCTGTTTTTATAATTCGTAATGTCGATTTTCAGTGAATTTACAATCAAATTGTTCCCGTCAAGCACCGAATTAATACGGCCGTCGACGGCATCGGCCAGCCCCATGTCGACGCATTCCTGCGCCGTCAGCCACGTTTCCGCATCCATCATCTGCTCGATTTGCGTCTGATCCACGCTTACCCGCTTCATGTACGCCGCGATAATCGACTGACGTACAGCCCGCAGGGCATTTGCGTATTTATCGAGGTCGTCCGCTGTATAATGGTCGTCCAGCCCCATAGCCGGGTTATGAATCATCATCATGGAATTCGTCGGCATCGTGATGCGCGTGCCGGCCATAGCAATGATAGTTGCCGCGGAAGCGGCGATACCGTCAATGATGACGTCGACATTGCCCGCGTAGGCAATCAGCTGATTATGGATTGCATGCGCCGCGAAAACATCGCCGCCCGGAGAGTTGATGTGGACAGTAACGTCTTTACCGCCCAAGGCTTTCAAGTCCTCAGAAAATTGTACCGCGTCGATGGAGTCATCCCACCACGACGCACTGGAGACAATCGGCCCGTAGATATACAAATCGGCGGCATCGCCGCCCGTGCTGTCCTGGAAATTCCAGAAATGTTTCATCCTGTATCACCTCCTCCGCTGCTGTCGCTGGTATCCGTGTTGTCGGCTTTCGGGTACTGCATGCCCTTAGTGGTCCATACGGCGCGCTCTGCGGCAATCTGGTCAACATTATCATCGTAATTCGTGCCCGTAAGCTCGGCGGCCTCTCTTTCGGCCGTCGAGAATCCGTATTTGACGCGCAATGCCGCGCCGGTTACTTCCTTAACCGGGTCCAGCATGCCCATAACCGGGCCATACCAGTTCGCCCCGGTCCAGGCCTTAGTAATCAGTGGATCCGTGCCGAATCCCGGCGCCTGGACGCGCCCTAAGGCGATAGCCTCTGTCAGCCAGGCCTCATAGACGGGCTGGCAGAAGTCGCGGGCAAACCAAATGCGCCGCGTACGGAACATAGCCGCCGCCTGCAAGAGCGCCCCGCGGGCGGCGCTGTATGACGACTGGAATCGATTCATTAGCACCTCGGACGGGATACCCAATGACGCCCCGATTTGTGCAATCAGGGAATTCGTGAAAGCCTCGAACGTAGACTGCGTCCGGCTGCCGTCGATAGCTTTTACATCGACGCCGCTCGGCAGCAGGTTCAATGTCCCCGGGCCGATTTCCACGCGCCGCAGGTCATCCGGGTCAATCTGTTCTCCTGGCCCGTATGTCTCGCTCAGAACGTCGCCCATGTCGTTTGTCGTACCGCTCGACGTAAAGAAGAGCGTGAAAAACGACTTGATAATCGCCGCGGACAGTTCCGCATTAGTGTATCTGCTGACCTGCTTCAAAACTTCAATCGCTGGCGCCAAATACGGCACGCCGCGATACTGTTCCGGACGCTCTTCATGGGAAATTTGCAGGACTAAGGGCCGGCCTGTGCGTCGGCCAAAAGCCTCGACACGGGACCAGCGCAGGGCCTGGGAGTTATTTGTCGGGTCATACGGTACGCGGTTAGCAATCCAATAAGCCACGACAGCGCCATCGGCATCGATTTCCACGCCGTTTATAATCCGGTTCTTTGTTTCCGGGTTATAGCATTCAATCGTCATGCTGTCTGTGTTGCTGTAAGCCTGCATAGCGCCAGGATTACATACCCGGGACGCCTCGAACAGTTGAACCCGTGTCGAGTACAGGCCACCGGGTGCAGGCTTGCGGTACTTGATGGCCGCCCAAGCATCACCATCCACTAAGTACGACAAATAAGCGATGTCTTGCATGTCGTAAAACGAATGCTTTTTATACAGGTCGCACTGGACCGATTCCGCCCATAGGCTGAATTCCCGCTGCGTGTGCCGCTGCCATGCTTTAGCATCGTCGGCAGTCATGCCCAGGGGCTTGTAGTCAATCTTAGGAATCACCTGCAAGCCCGCGCCGATGACGTTCGCCCGATTCGTGTTGATAGCGCTGGCCCCAATCGGCGAATTGATATACATATCCGAGGACCGGTTGCGCAGCGTGCTCAAATTAGCATCGATGTCAGCGCGCGGCGACGACTTCATCGGGTTGTACCCGCGCAGTGCCTGCCGGGAACGGCTGGCGGCGCCGTCGCTGTAGCCGGTATTTGTGATTTTCGTATTGACGCCGCCTGTCGGCTGTCGTGCGTTGCGTTTCTTCCGTTTTTTGCTCATTACAGCCTCCTAGTCGCGCAATACTACCTGCCGGGACCGGGATCCCGTCCGCGGCGCGCCGTCGATGGTCGCGCCTGCGGATAACAATTTACTGATGACGCTCTGTATTTCCGCCAAATCAGCGCGAGTCAGTGTACGGTTGCCGATTTTATACGACTGGCCGCCTGTCAGGATAGCCGTTTCTGCTGCAATGTACTGTTTTAATCGTGCATTCAGGATTTCGTTCATTCTATCCCCCTCTTAATCACGCCGAATCTGGGCCGCTTGCGCGGGCCTGTTGGCCGCTTTTCTTCTGTTGGCGTCCCTGTCATCAGGGCTTTCAGCTTGGAAAAATCCGGAGAAATGGACGCCAAACAGGCCAAATTATAGACTCGTAAGTCGAGCGGTTCATTTCGATGGTCCTTTGCAATGTTTACCCAGCGATATACGATGCGGCCGTTCTTCTTCTGCGGCTGTTTTTCTTCCGCTGTCAGGCCCTGGAAATAGATTTCGTCATAGCCGCGGTTCCACAGCACCTCATTGACCGCATCCTGCTCCGGCTTATCGAGCGGGAAGTGGAAATACCGTGGCCCCGGCACATCGATGGCCAGACGGTCCATGATGTACTGCTTGCCGCTGTCTGTGCCGATGAGGACCAGCGGGATTGTCCGTCCGTGATAGGCCTGCGCCTTGCTGTACTTGTGGATAATCGGCACGCCCATCGTCGATGAGCCGCGGACGGCAAAGCGCTGACGGGCTAAATGCATCAAGCTGTAGTTATAAACCTCACTGGTGTAATGGCCGCCAGAGTCGATGAACGTCCGGGCTACCAGCAACCCCGTACCGTCAGCAAAATGGTATTCGCGGTCCAGCTGTTCGTCCAGCTGACGCCATACCGCCGCCGTATCCGGCGCGCCTAAGATAATGCCCTTCTTGATGCCCCAGCACTCCTCATCCTCGCCCCATCCGACGATTTCGTATTCGAGGCGGTTATCCTGGACATCGACGGCCGCTGTCAAAATCAGCACGCCGTCGGGAAGTTCCGCGTTGTACGGCTCCCGGCGCGCCAGGAGCTTATCGACATTATCATAACTGCGCGCCCGTTCGTAGGGCTCGCCGAATCGTGTGTTGACAACTACCTTTTCGCGCTCCGGGTCCCCTTTGGCGTCTACCCATTCCTGCATTACATCAGTCCACGAAATCCACGGCGACGCCCAGCAGTTCACAAAAAAACTGCGGACGTGATTTTTGATAGCCGTCGGATTTTTGGCGACGTACTTCTGCGGCTGGCGCCGCATCTCGTTTTCGGAAAAGGTGAAGCCGCAGTCAGGACAGCGCCAGGATACGGATTTAACGTGAATATGTTCCTTTTTCCGGCCGTCTTTGACCGTTTCCGTATCCATTACCATGCTCCTGTGCGTAAGCAGATGATATTCGCCGCAATTCGGGCATTGGTGCTGCCATTCTTCCTGCGTCCCTTCTGTGTACTCGACTTCAATGCGGGATTCGCCGGCATTCGTCGGCGTGGAAAACAGCCCCATAGTCCGGTCCCAGAACGTCGTCATACGTTTTGCGGCTAAATCTACCGGGTCCCCTTCTGTGCCTGCCGAGTCCGGGAAGCGGTCCACTTCGTCGGCCAGCAGGATTTTGATAGGACGCGACGCCAGCCCTGCCGGCGAATTCGCGCCGCCCATGATGAGGCGGCCGCCAGGAAAGAGCTTACTAAGAATCGTGTTGCCTGACTCGCGGCTTTTGACGTCTTGGAAGATATCCCGCAGGACTTTCGTATCGCGGATCATTGGTGCAATTCGCGACTTGGAATAGTCCTGGGCCATGTCTACCGTCGGCTGTATCATCAGGATAGGCGCCGGCGCGAGATGAGCAAAACGCCCGATGACGTTGTTCATGATGTCTGACTTGCCTATCTGGCTGCATGACATGACGACGACGCGGCGGACGTCTAAATCCGTGAACGCATCCATGATAGCCCGCTGATAAGGCGCCCGGTCCGTACGCCAGCGGCCCGGCTCTGCCGACGACTCACTGGACAGCATGCGGTACTGGTCCGCCCAGTCCGATACCGTGAGATTCGGCAGCGGCCGCAGGGACCGCGCGGCGATGCGCTGGAAAAGTCTAACTGTCTTCTTTTCCATCGTCGTCATCCCTCCCCGCGAACATGTCCGGACGATAATCGGACAGCTCTGTCAAACGCGATTGGATTTCATCAGTCAGCGCGCTCATGATGTGGGCCTCATCCTGCCCTGCAAGGACCGGCGCCATTTTCGCCGGGATACCGAGCAGCTGGGACCGTAGATTCGTGAGCATGTCTGTCATGACGAATTCTACGTCTTTTGCCTCGTGGACCTCATTATTCCGCTTGGCCAGCTCCAATTCAGCGAGGCGGCGTTTTGCCGCTTCATGCATCGCCTTTTCGCGACCGTAGTCGACATCCTCCTGCGACGTGTACTTGTATTTAAAGTAGGCGTCGATGTTAGACGGCAGATCATATCGGTTTTCCTCGTCACGGGTCAGCACATGCATGCCCGCCAGTTGATTCACGCGCCGCGATGTAATGCGCAGCATTTCCGCCAAATCTTGAGCCGAGCCCATTATAATTTTCCGTGTCCGTCTGGCCAATACAATCACCGCCAAAATGTGTATCTAAGAAGGAAGAGGCCCAAAAAATCGAAAAAACTAGCCATTTTTTGGGGTGCGAGAGCGCCGCGGAAGAAAAATTCTCCCGAAAGGACCCGCAAAAATTTTGAAAACAAAAAAGAGACAGCCGCTGTTGACTGTCTCTTTATCTGATTCTCACACTACCATTATACGCATTATGTTAGTGTACTTCAATGTACTCTTTCATTATGCGCGTGGCATCATGACAGCTTATCACCGTGCATCTGGTCGAATACCCGCAGGGCCTGGCCGTGGAGTTTAAAGATACCCTTCCAGCTATAGTGCATGTCCATTGCGATGTCTTCCCAGCGCTGACCATTGATGTATCTTGCATAGAGTACGGCGCGATGCATCGGGTCAGGCATGGCCCCGATGAGGTCCTTGGCTGCATTCCTCATATCAATCAGCTTATCCCATTCAGCGTTCACCTTCTCCATATACGATTCAAGCCGAATATATTTATCAGCCGTGTCAGAATTTTTGGAGCCGCTGACATGCTCGGACAAACTGCTGGCCCGGAGTGTCAGGATATCCGCCCGGATTTCATTCAGCTCTTTTTCGGTCTGCTTCAAAATATAATTCTGCCGCCGTACGCGGTTCAAATATTCCTTTGCTGTCATGTCTACCTCCTGATTACCAATTCAATGATACGCAAGCTCCTCTGCGTGCACACGGCCTGATAGCCTGCCTGTGCACATACCAGCTTGATGATCTTGATGACTAAGTCCGCTTTACGGTCATCGGCTTTGATGTTGTCGATGGCCTGCCCTGCTGTCGGGTCCTTGTACCCTTCTTTATTCCTCATACGCTCCCTCCTCGTACAGCATTGATCCTTGCCTTGAGACTGTTCAATACAAAAGCCTGGGCCGCGTCCTTTTTGGTCAGGGCATCGGCTAAGTCCTCATCCCGCGTGCCCTCGCAGATGAGATGATGCACGATTACTGGGTATTCCTGCCCCTGCCGGTGCAGGCGCTTGTTTGCCTGCTGATACAGCTCTAAGGACCAATTCAGGCCAAACCAGATGATATGATGGCCGCCGGCTTGCAGGTTCAGTCCGTAGCCCGTCGACGCGGGATGAGCTAAGAGCAGATCCACATCGCCATTGTTCCAGGCCAGCTCATCGTCGGCGTTTTTGTACACGCGGTATCGCAGTTTCGTTTTCGCCAGGGCCCCCATCAGGCGCTCCCGGTCGTGCTGGAAATTGTAGAATACCAAGGCATGCTGCCCGTTCAGCTTTTCAACCAACTCCATAAAGGCCTCCAGCTTGCAGTCATGGACTACATGCACCTCGTGCTCATCGTCGTAGATAGCGCCGTTGGCCAGCTGTTGGAGCTTGTTCGACAGCGCCGCCGCCGATGTCACGTCGATATCGCCATCCGGCAAAGCAAGGATCATCGTTTTTTCCAGCTCCCGATAGGCCTTTTTCGCTTTCGGCGTCAGCACTACCGGCACATCGTCATAGATGCACGCCGGCAGTTGCAGATAGTCCGACGCTTTCATGCTGATACAGATGTCGGCTATTTTCTTCATGACGGCATCCTGAGCCCCGTCTTTCGGGTCATACTCGTAAATCACATCACGGCTGCGGCGCCCCGGCTCAAAGTAGCGCTCCCGAAAGTGGGTATAATAGCGGCCCAGCCGTTCGCCCCGGTCCAGCAGATACACCTGACTCCACAAGTCCATCAAGCCGTTCGGCGACGGTGTCCCCGTCAGCCCGACGATGCGCCGGATGTGAGGACGAATGGCAGCCAGGGCCTTGAACCGTTTCGCGCTGTGACTCTTGAAAGATGAAAATTCATCGCATACCACCATATCAAATGGCCAGTCGTTCTGGTAGTAGGTGACTAGCCATACGACGTTCTCGCGGTTGATGACATAGACGTCGGCCGGCGTATTCAGCGCCCGGATCCGTTTCGTTTCGCCGCCCAGGACCGTGGAAAAGCGCAAGTGCTTCAAGTTATCCCACTTCTGCGCTTCCCGCTGCCACGTCGCCTCGGCTACTTTCTTAGGCGCGATGACGAGTACGCGGCGGACCAAAAAGCGGCCGTATTTCAGCTCATTGACCGCTGTCAGTGTGATAGCTGTCTTACCAAGGCCCATATCGAGAAAAAGGCCGATAGCCGGTTTCTGCAAAATCTGCCGGATACAATACTGCTGGTATGGATGCGGCTTGAATATCATATTGCATCCCTCCTAATCGTTACGGTTTCCATTCTACGCCCAGGCGGATGGAGTGGACGTCTAAATACTCATTGACGGCCGCTTCGCCCCGCAGGACGTAAACCACGCAATTCATGTGTTGCAAACGTTTCATCTGTGCCGTCTGTAGCGGCGTCGGTTTATTCGTCTCCGTTTTCAGTTCGACGAATTCGATTTTGCCGTCCGGAAAAATAACGATCCGGTCCGGCACACCGGTATTTCCAGGTGATACCCATTTATAGGCGATACCGCCCATGGCTTTGACGCCGCGGACCAGTTTTCTTTCGATGTTTCTTTCCAGTGCCATTGTCAGGCCTCCCTTGTATAAAACTACATCCTGCGTTTTTCTTGCTTTTTCAAGTGTGAACATTTCTACGTAAAAGTATTTTTTTTTAGAGGATTAGGCAGCGTATATACGCGTAGTGCATACGCCCATTTTCTCTATATTCTCTAATACCCCTCTAATTCTTACTTTTAACTATTTATATATATATAATGTTCACATAGGGTATTTTTAGTAAATAATGTGATAGTAATGCGGCTTTAAGCGTGAACATTTGCTGTGAACATTCGCCTGGAATGTTCACGCTTGCGGCGCTTAATGAATTACTTTTAGTTCTTAAAACTTTATCAAGCCTGCTTTACGCTTTTTAAGTCCGGCTAGAATTGCCATAGAATGTTCACGCCTTACACCTGCATTTAAATACATGATTTTAAATACTTATGACTTCAAATCCCCGCTGCACACCACAGTACCCATACCGTCGTCGGCTCTTGTTGCGTTTCCATCCGGGGAGCCCAGATAAAACGTAGTTGATGTCCCTGGCGTCGGCCCGCTTCATGTTCCGGGGATCCCCGCCAAAGCACTCACACCAGATTTCTAATGCGCACACTTTCGTCCGTCGTGTCGTCGTGTCGCATTGGGCCGTACCCGCCCAGTACATCCGCCGCGCCGCCAGGCTCAGGCTGTCGTAGTTGTCAGGTATCGGCTTTTCCAGAAATTCGCGGATCATGCCCTCCTTGACGTTGTCCTCGCGGTGCTGTTCCTGTTCATCCTTAGCCATGGCGTCGAGCTCCGGCGTATCCATGTACAGCGGCTCGCCTTGTTTCCAGTAATAGACGGCTTCCGCCCATAGCTGGTCGACTTCCCCGGGCAGTTCGCTCCAGATGTTTTTCGTCGGCGTGCCGATGCCGACGTCGACAGGCCAAAAGCGGCGGGATCCTGTCGGGTCCTTTAGAAAGTCATGGTCGTTGCAAGTGCCAAAGAAAATGCACTTGCGCGGGAAGCGGCCCGTATGGCGGCCGTACGGCTGCCGGTATACGTCGTCGCAGCGTGACAGGAATTGCTTGATTTCGTTGTCGTCTGACTTGCTGTAGCCTGTCATTTCGCCGATTTCTACCACCCATATTCCCTGTATCATTTCCGCGGCTTCTTTGCCCCGGAACGATTGCAGGCTGTCGCTGTGCCAGTGCATGCCCATCGTCTTGAGGAACGTCGTCTTGCCGATGCCCTGCGGCCCCGTGAAGACAGGGACATAGTCATACTTGCAGCCCGGCGTCATGACGCGGGCGACACCTGCGACAAAAGACTTCCGGGCGACGGCACGGACGTATTTACTGTCCACGGCGCCCAGATAGTCGTGCAGGACCGTTTCCAGGCGGTGCACGCCGTCCCAGCTGAGGTGCTTTAGGTAGTCCTTGACCTCGTTAAAACGGTGCTGTTCTGACACCAACATCAGCGCGCCGGCGATTTTATCGCGGCCTGTGATGCCGTAACGGTTTTCGAGGTACCAGGCAAGGCCCGCGTCGTCCGTGTCCTGCCACAGCCGGCGGTCGCCGAGCGGATTCCACGGCAGCGGCCCTAGTACAAGGCCACGCGTCGAGAAGTCATCGATGGCGATTTTCATCCGCAGTTCCGGGTCAAAGTTGAGGATCCGGATGATATTGTCCATCGTCTTCTTAGGTCGGCCCGTGTTCTGGTCGTACTCAAGATGAGCGCCGCGCATCCAATCGACGCTGTTATTTGTCAGCGTGATTTCCGGTGTCGTGTCGTCCGCGTCGTCGGGGATCGCGGAAAAGACATCGGACGCGTGCTGCTGCGCGGACGCGTTGAGCTCCGTCATGACGTCCGCGTCCTGCATGGCCAGGTGTTTCATCGCCTGATAGCTCGGCATGCGGTTGACCGGCGTGCCGTCTTTGGCGTTGGCGTCTTCATCTCCGAATAAGTGCAAGCGGACGAGGTCAAACGCGTTGACGAGCTGCTCGCTGCATGGGTCCGTCGCGTGATGGCTGTATAAAAATTTGCCGCCGTCGTAGATGACGGCGCCGGCCATGGTCGAGCCGCCCGTGTAGGTCAGGCGGTCGTCCTTGTCCGTCGGCTCATACGCATTCGGTATAAAGTGCTCGATAGCGCTCATGATGTCGTAGGTCCGGCAAAAGGCCCCTACGACGCCGCCCTTTGTCGTCGGGTCCTGCTGCTTGGCCAGCAGCTCTTTCGGCTTGACTTCCTTGCCTGGGACCTGCGGCCATGTGCGGACGTCGCGCCAGTCGCCGTACTGGGCCAGTATCCCGTCGGCGCTGACGAACGGCTTATCGCCGTACTGGAATGCGTAGGGGCTGTCCGAGCTGCACGACGGCCAATACATCAGCCGTGACACGTCGAACGTCGTCGGGTCGCACAGCTCGATACCGATGAGGCTTGCCAGCTTACGGGCTATCGGCTCGTATTCGTCGGCGCTGATAGTCTTATCGAGCGGCATGATGACACGTAAGCGCGGCCGCCATGGCGCATGGGACCGCGTACTGTAGACGGCGTAGGCGATGCCCAGGCTGTCCACGCGCCGGACTGTGTTATCTGTTTCCCCGGCGGCGATGTGGTCGAGGTCCAGTGTGATGAGGTCGCGGCCCGTGATAGCGGACGCTTTGCGCTGGCTGCCATTAATCGTGCCGCCGACAAAGCCGCCGACGTCTTTCAGTTCGCCCTTCTGCCGTTTCGGCAGTTTCATGTAGTTCTCGTACGTTTCCGGCGTCCGCAGTGGGATGCGCAGGCGCTCGATGAGCTTGGACCACATTATCGCCGTCTGTATCCATTCTTTCGAGTAGCGATGGCTGCCGACACTGATCAGCAGCTTTCTGTCGTTTTGCAAGTTAGCACCTCCTTAGTAATCTCTCGGCAGCGAGGCAATCGGCGCCCAGTATTTTATCTGCTCTGTGTCGAGGTATTCGCCGTTGACGTCGGCATACCACCCGAATCGGTCCCCGGTATAGATGCCCGTCGTAATCGTCCGCGGCCGGTCTTTCCGGGGATAGTCGATGGCGAAAAGGATAACTTTATACCGGGCCGGCATTTCTTCTGTTGGTTTTACCCATTTCATAGTCTCACCTGCAAATATAAATAACCATCGCGAAAAACGCGATCCAGAAAACAGCAACGTAAATCAGTAGCAATCGCCAAACAACATACTTGCTCATCGTATCACCTTCCTAACCATAAATATTTATTTCGCCGTGCTCTTTTTCGTAGCCCATGAGGGCCTGGTACTTCTGCCCGCATTCGCAGGTCAGGCATTTCATGTATTCCAGGACATGGACGACGCCGTCGCGGATATACCATGCATAATCCTTTATCTTTTCCTGTATGCGCCGCAGTCGTAAGCGGCCGAGGCCGTACAGGTCATGGACGGCCAGGAGGACCAATGTATAGGTCACTTCCATGCCCGCTTCCGCGCCGGTCCGCTCTTTCTGGCCGCTGAATTGCAGGCCCTTGATGAGCGTCCGGATGAAATCCATTTTTAGCTGGAAGTCGATTCCGCAGTCATCGAGGCGGTTGCGGTACGCCGTCATCTTTTCGGCGCTGTGGTTGATGTCCTCGCTATAGGCCATTACTTTTTCGGTAATCGCGTCGAGCCGTTTTTTCCCGAATCCCATGCCGTCGTGCAGGGCCATGTAGATGAGTACGGAAGTCGATATCGTGCCGCCGTTAGCGGCAATGCGTGCCCGGTTCATCATGTGGCGTCCCTCCTCTGTGCTTTCAGGGCCATGTACTGGCCGTACGACATGCCCGCGGCTTTTGCGTCGTGCGCGTCCTGGTCGATCTTACAAAGCGGCTTTTTCGTAGGCGTGTAGTGTTCTTTTGGGCTTGCTTTCTTTTTATGGTATTCCCGTGACAGCTTATTGTTTCGTGTCTTCCGGCAGGCGGACAGGATACCATTCAGCATCTGTGCGTGCTCATCACCACACGTCAGCATTTTTCGTGAGTGATTCGGCGCCCCGCAGATGAGACAGTTCGGCAGGCGCTTCATTTCGTGTGCTTTAACACGGGCTTCATAGGTGCTGCTGATGCGGTTGCGGCAGTCGTCGCAGTATATCGAGCGCCCGTTGTGTGCCGGCCGCTCGAATTCCGCGCCGCAGATAGCGCATTTTCCTTTACTAGTCATCAAACAAACATCTCCTTGTCATCCATAGCTGAAAATAAGCTATCTACATCGTCTCCATTCATGTTGACTTTAATTGTTGGTGGGCCGCTACGAGGAGACTTTGAGCCAAAGTAAAAATTAACATCACATGTACCGTTATCAAGTTCGGTAGTTGTAAAATACGTTACTCGATCAAGGTTAATATGTACATTTGTAATAGCGCTATCAACTTCAGGCGTATAAAATTTAGCCATATTGTTCATCCTTTCTAGTCTTTCTTGTAATACGGGCTGATGAAGCCGTCGGCGTTGAGGATCAGCCCCGGCGCCCATGGAATCGGGTCACACATAATCGCATTGATGCGGTCGATTTCATCGTCATGCAATTGGTCCTTAGGGACCTCTAAGACTACCTCGTCATGGATGTGCATGAGCGGCTTGTAGCCGTGCTGTACCAGTCGCTTGAGGGCCAGGGCCAGGCAGTCGCGGGCAATTGCCTGCGTGATGTTTTCGACAAGCTTGCCGCCGTAGGTCGATGTGTATACCCAGTTCGCGCCCATCTGCGTTTTGTAGTGTATCGCAGGCCGTCCGAACTGGTTTTCCCCGACGTACGGCTGCGGATAGAAAAGCCGGCGGCCGCTTGGCAGTGTAATCGTCAAGTAGTCATAGCCGTATAGCAGGTTGCATTCCCGGCTAAAGATGATGCCGTGCGGCAGCCCCACAGGCTGTGCGTTTTGCATGACAGACATGGCCGCCCCGTCGACGGCGTACCAGAAATCCTGAATCCGTGGATTCGATGCCCGCCAGCGGCGGACGATATCCGGCAGTTCGTCTTCCATCAGGCCCATCTTGAGTGCGCCCATGGAAATCAGCGCATTCGGGCCGCCTTGATAGCCAAGGGCCAGCTCTGCGACTTTCCCTTTTTGCCGGAGATGGCCGTTGACGCCGTGCTTGACGACGGGGACGCCAAACATGGACGACGCTGAGGCACAGTAGATGTCGCCATTGTTGGCAAAGACGTCCATACGCCACTTTTCACCGGCCAGCCACGACAATACGCGCGCCTCGATAGCCGAGAAGTCAGAGACACACAGCATCGCGTCGTCGGGCGCGATGAACGCCGTGCGGATGAGCTGGGACAATGTGCTGGCTACGTCGCCATACATCAGCTCCAGGCCGCGGCGGTTTTTCGATTTGACCAGATGCCGCGCCGTGGCGATGGCTTGCGGGACGTCATGCGGCAGGTTTTGCACCTGGACCAGACGGCCCGCCCATCGTCCCGTACGATTGGCGCCGTAGAATTGCAGGACGCCGCGGATACGTCCGTCGGAGCAGACAGCGCGGTCCATGGCCTGGTATTTCGTGACGCTGGACTTGGATAGATTCTTGCGGATCCGCAGGACCTCTTCCGCATCCCCGCTGGCCACTTGTAAGGATTCCGCGACAGTTTCCTTGGTCAGTTTTTCAAGCTCTAAGTCCGTGTTTTCGTTGAGCCAGGCCAGCAGCTGATTTCGGCTGTTGGGATTTCGCAGGCCCGTAATCCGTATGGCTTTTTCGATGAGCGCGCTGCGGTAGTCCCCGTCGATGGCGATGGCCCCTTTGACAAGGTCCATGTCGAGTTGGATGCCCCGGCGGTTGAGCTCATAGTCAATTACCCAATCTTCCTGGACCCAACCCGGCACGGGATAGGCCATGAGCCGCTGATAGTCGGCCATTTCCGTGACGACGTCCTGAGCGTTGTAGGCTTTAAAGGTTTTCCATTTGTCTGGGTCGTGCGCGGGCCGGTTGCGATGCCGTCCGCCGTTTTTCTTTGTTGCTTTACAGGGTACGCAGAAGTAGCGGATCAGCGCCTTGCCGGCAGCCATTTTGCGCTTATCTTCCGGCAAGCCTAAGGCTTTTCCCAAATTAGCCAGCCCGGCAGGGTAGCCAAGGTACAGACCATGGAGCATCGTGCACCGCCACTGATCAGGGGGCGTCCGATAGCCGGCACGGTTCAGGCAGGTGATTTCAAAAGCCGCATTATATGCGTGCTTGATGACGCCGGGATCTGCAAGGTCCTGCAAGACGTCCGCAGGGATGATTTCGCCCTTCGTCATGTCGACGACGTGGACCGGGCCAAAGTCATACGAGTACGCAAACAGCAGGATTTCAAAGGCATCTGTATCGACGTATTTAAAAAGCCCGCATTTCCCGATATCGACATCTGAAAATGTTTCGATGTCGATGGATAGATGTTTGTGTTTCATCCGGATTCACTCCTATAGAGAAAAATAGGCGCGCGGAAGTCCACGCGCCTGGGATTGCATTACATCGGCTGTCCGGTCAGAGGATTGATAGCAGGCGCAGACGGTGCCGCTGGTTCCTGAATGACGTGGAATACGGATTTCGCTGTCGGCGCGGACCCGCCGAGGGGTTCACCGTCGCGGACCTTCTGGACCGGGCCGAGGCCGCAGCCGATGCCCTTCTTGCCCTGATAGTTGTAAGCAAAGAAATTAACGCACACATTGGCATAGATGCCGCTGTATACCTGCGTAGCGTCGATGATGCGGTTCATACGGCCGTCTACGACGTCGACAGGCTTATCCGCCGGCGTCGATGCGGCGAATACCCAATGGCCAGCACATTCCGGGCCAAATTTGTTCCCGTTCTGGGTCAGGCCGTCGCCGTCCCATACCGGAGTCGGTACCTTTGCCGGCGCGGTGCCGTTCCATTTGTTGGCGATGCCGTTGCGTGTAGCTGCGGCGATGGCAGCGTCGACTTTCTGCTTGCCTTCTACGTCCGACTTAGGCAGCAGGATTGTAACGGAATACTTCTGTTTCGCCTGGGGATCGCGGCCGTAGGGCTTCAAGAGATGTACATAGCTGAGACGGACATTTTCTACTATAATGCTGGTGTTTTCCATTTTCATTCCTCCAATTATTCATCAATCTTTTTGAACACGTCTGCGGCTTTTGGTGTCAGGTCCATCGGCGGCCGCTTATCCGAGGTCGGGGCTAATGTCGGCTTGCCGGGCTTCTTTTCGACGTAGTCGCCGACGAGCTCTGTGAACAGTTTCTTGCCGATGGCCTTTTCCGTTTTGGCCAGGGTCAGCGGTACGCGCTCATACAGGACGGATTCGTCGATACCGTTGTCCATGAGCTTTTTAAAGGCCGCATCCGTGTCCGTGAAAGCACGGCTGCCGCGCCCTTCTACGCATTTCCAGCCGGGGACGTTGAGGCCTTTCAGCGCGCAGGAAAGGCCGTATTCCTGCAAGTCGTCTGCCCAGGCCTTGAGCTGTTTGGCGATGGTCAGGTATTGGCCGAGCTCGGTCATGTTGATCATCGTCATATCGCGCTTTTCGTGCGCCGTGTCAGCCATAGCTGCGTAGTATTCGGCACGGGCTTTGCATTGGGCCTTTGCCCGGCAGAATCGGCAGCATTCACCGGGATGGAATTTCCCGCCGTCCGCGCTCAGGGCCTCCTGGGCTTTCGGCTTGACGACGTCTTCTGCCCATTGCCGCAGGATATCGACGCCGAGCGTTTCCTGACTAAAGTTCTGGATCCGCGGCTGTACGATGTGCATGTGTACCGTCTTGAATTGGTACAGTAGCTGGTACGCGTTCAGCGCGCCCAGCGCGTACAGGCGCATCTGTGAGTTGTTGTTGGCGTCGACGGGTACGCCTTTCCCGTATTTGAAATCCACGATGTGGAGTTCATTCGGCGCCATGATCAGGCAGTCGGCTGTACCGAATCCCCGCGGCACATATTGGCTAAAGTCGACGCGCTTTTCTACAACCGTATAGGGCTTTGTCTTGTACGACAGCAGGATGCCCTTGATGTAGTCGAGATAGGTTTCCGTGTGGGTATCCATTTCCGGCTGATACAGCTCATCTTTCTTGAACTTGTTCAGGTGCCTTGTATACGTCGACTTGGCCATCGGTTCGACGGCATAGGCCCGCAGTTTGAGTTCTGCGATGCTGTGGGCCAGCGTGCCTTCCCTGGCAAATTCTGACGTCGTATCCGGGAGTTTCGCTTCCATCTGCGGCGCCGCCGTGCATTGCAGCCATCGCGCGGACGCCGAGGCGCTTAAGAGTGCATGTTGTCGGCTCATAATTCCGCCCCCAATTCACGCAGGGCAGTTGCGAGTTCCCCATATTTTTCTTCCGGGATGTCCATCATCGACGGTACACCGAATTTCTGCATCAGCGCTTGGAGCTCAGCGATTTTGCCCGCATCCATCAGCGGCGCCGTCGCGGCCAGCAGTTCGTCCAGCGTGTACTTCTTAGCCGGTGCCGTCGGCACGACAGGAGCCGCAGGCGGTTCAGGCGCGGCAGGCTTTACAGGTTCCGGATCAGCGGATTTCACCGGTTCCGGTGTCGGCGCAGAAGGTGCAGCTTCCAGCGTGGGATGGGCCTTTTCCGGCGCTTTTGTGGCCTTTTTCGGCGCGGAAGTTGTGTTTTCTACTGCATCCATTTTTGGATGCTGTTCCACTGAGCCCAAATCTGGACTCAGTGCTTCCGGATTCATTGACTTCACATTTGAGGGCAATGCTGCTGAGCTCAAGATTGAGCCGAGTGCCTGGAATTCTTTCATGATTTCATCAGCGGTTCCGTTAAATTCAAGATTAATCTTCATCGTGGTTTTCCTCCTCTTTGCAATTCAGTACCATTTGCTTGTAGTAAGATTCTTTCAGCTCAAAGCCAAGGCCCCGGCGCCCCATTTGCAGAGCGACAACAGGGACGCTGCCGATGCCGGCGAACGGGTCCAGGACGATGTCGTTGGGATTCGTCCAGAGCTCCAGGCAGCGGGCGATGAGGTCGAGCTGTAGCGGGCAGATATGCCGTTCGTCCTTTTCATCCCGTGCGGCTGCTTTGTTGAGCGTGTTGCTTTGCCGGATGTCCATCCACACGGGCGATGCGTAGCGTCGCCATACCTGATGGCTGTAAATCGGTTTTGGCTCTGGCTGCGGGGCTAATGTCTTCACGCCTTCCGGCTCATCGTCGCCATAAAAGCGCTTGAGGCCGTCATCATGCGGGATGGGCTCTGGATTGTCGCCGGGCTTGCGGAATGTTACGACATAATCCGGAAGGCCATTGCGGCACATGCTGGAGTCTTTGCAGAGCTGCTTGTGCATCAGCCCTAAGGCCTTTGTCCGTGTCGCTTCTACGAGCGGATCTTTCCAGACAACGACGCGGCTATGGTAAATAAAGCCCGCCGCTTCAAAGTCGCGGATGATTTCGCCGGGAAAGTCCTTGAGGCCAATGACGCCGTCGCGGCTTTTCATCTTCGGGATGTCCATGCAGTGGACCGACACCAGCCGGCCGGGCATAATGACACGGGCCAATTCGCGGATCAGGAACTTGAAATGCGTGTTAAACTGCGCATCGCTCGCGCTGTTGCCCATGTCGCGGTCGCTGTTGGAGTACGTGTACAGCGACGAGAACGGCGGCGAAAAGATGCTGTAGTGGATACAGTTGTCCGGCAGCCCCTTGAGGACTTCGACGCTGTCGCCGTTGTAAAGGGATACCCGGTCCGATACGTACTGATCTAAGACGTTCACCATGGTTAAGCCTCCCTC
Source organism: Megasphaera sp. SC8-1 (assembly GCF_024436295.1). Classification (NCBI taxonomy): domain Bacteria; kingdom Bacillati; phylum Bacillota; class Negativicutes; order Veillonellales; family Veillonellaceae; genus Megasphaera; species Megasphaera sp. SC8-1. Next base: position 53,034 of record NZ_JANFQH010000034.1, read on the forward strand.
GGGAAAAAGAATACAGGGATGCCGCTGGCCTTTGCGTAGCCGTATTCGGCCATACAGCCTCTTGAATGCTGCCAATCACCGCACATGATGATACCGTCGCATCGTCTCAGCAGGCTAAGGCATAAGTCCAGGCCGTCGATGTAGGGGATTGCATCATAGAGTGGCCCTAAAATGTGAATCGGTGATACGAATTTAGAGTCAGCCCCAAAGGGTACAAAAAAGATGAGGCTGTTAGGCCGGAGCTTGCGCCCTGATATTTCATCAATGATAGCTTGTACGGCCCTTTCATTTTCAGGCTTGCCCTCGTACGGGTGCGATACATAAAACAAGCGTTTCTTTTTCATACTGCCTCCATTTCTGCCCAGGCAGGTAAGCACATGGGCTTTGTCGGTTTGTAGACGCTCATGATGCGTGTCGTCCGGGACAGGTTTTCTTTGACCGATTCCCGGGTCAATTCGGCCATTTTCTTTCTCATGTTGATGGCGTCCGCTTCCTTGCGCTCGATGTTTTCTTTGACCGTGCCTTCTTTGGCGCTGATGATGATGTAGACGTCAACGGGCTGAGTCTGCCCGAATCGCCAGCACCTGCGAACGGCCTGATAGTACTGCTCGTAGCTATCAGACAGCCCGACAAAGATCATGTTGTGGCAATTCTGCCAGTTCATGCCAAAGCCGGCGATTTTTGGCTTCGTAATCAGGCACTTGAGGACGCCGACGGAAAAGCCCAGCATCGTACTCGACTTATATGCGGCCTTGTCGGATCCGAGGACCTGCCGCGACATCCTGCACAGCTCATGGAGCTTTTCGGATTCTGCGTTGAGGTCACACCATACCAGCCATTGTTCATGGCTGCTGTTGACGAGGTCCGCGGCGGCCTGACAGCGCGCGTCGAGTGACTCTTTCCGGGCATTGCGCCGCTGCGTAAGCGTCAGTTTTTCTGTCGTCGGTGTATCACCGTCGACGATGATTTCATGCATCCGGAGTTCCGGCAGCGTGTAGCCCTCGTCCCGGTAGCCTAAGCTGACCGGGTTATCGAGGACCACGGCCCAGCCGGCCATCCAGTGCCAAAATGCGCCTTCAGCATGGCCTTTGAGCCGCCATTTCGACGTTTCCCCGCCGTCATGGACAAAGAACATGCTGAGCATTTCCGTCCTTGTCATGACGCCCAGGAATTCGGAGTGGTTGCCGAGCTCCATGTAATCGTTCGGTGCCGGTGTCGCCGTGCAGGCCAGCCGGTATGGCGTCCGTGAGAATGCCTTGATGAGCATCGTCCGTACTTTGCCGGTGAAGCTCTTAAGGATAGAGGATTCGTCCAGGACGACGCCGGCAAAGGCGCTGGTGTCGAATCGGTCCAGTTTGTCGTAGTTCGTGATGTTGATCCCCCCTGCGACGTCTTCCGGATGTTCGACGACGACAGCCTCGATGCCGAATCGCTTACCCTCTGCCGCCGTCTGAGCCGCGACGGCCAGCGGCGCGAGGATCAGGACCGGCTTATCCGTATGCCGGCGCACCTGGTCCGCCCAAGCCAGCTGCATGAGCGTTTTGCCGAGGCCGCAGTCAGCAAAGATAGCCGCGCGCCCCTTAGCTAAGGCCCAATGGACGATATCGCGCTGGAAATCGAAAAGCGCTGCCGGCAGGGCTGTCGGGTCCACTTCAAAGCCGTAATCCTCGGAGACTTGTTCCTTTTCCCGGATGAATTGTTCATATGCTTCCAATTGTGTTTTCTCCGTTCGTGTGATATGATTGATTTGAGATGTTTGTGTTGGAGCCGTTCCCTGTTGGCGCAGGGGCGGTTCCTTTTTTTTACGGATATCCGCGCAATCATCGGGGATGCAATAGCCGTCATGCGGGCAGGTCTTGCAGTGCATCATCGTTACCCATGTTTCCGGTTCCATCATTGATATCACCTCCTTTCTCGGCGCTTTCGCGGGCTTTACGGTATTCTTCCAGGGCCTTGACATTTTCCGGCTTGCTGTAAAATTCCACGATGTCCGCGCAAAATAAATCGAGCATTGTCCTCACCTCCCTAGAATCGCAGGACGATTTTCTGCCCTGGTTTCAGGCTGGCGTTCTGATCAAGGCCGTTGTTGACACTGACCAGATACATCACTTCCCGGATGTCCATGCCGCGCACATCGGCCAGCGGGCGGCAGATGTCCCAGAGGTTTTCCCCCGATTCGACAACATGCACATCCGCTGGGTCCGCTTTGATTTCTGCGGCGCTGACATCGGCGGGGCGGTCAATGAACCAGCCCAGGCTGAGGGCAATCGCGACGGCTGCAATGGCCGCGCCGGGGATTCCCCGTTTCTTACCTTTTCTCATCAGTACCCGCCCCCTGTCTGTAAGAATAACGCTTCCATGGCGTCGTTCGCCGAGGATTCCAAGGCTTCCAGCGACAGGATAAGGTCTTCATCGTCGATGCCGTAATCAAGCAGGACGTCTTCATAGGACCGTGTTTCTTTGCGGACGATTTTATAGGATTCCACGCCGTCGCAGTCTTGGATCAGGCGCGTATGCCATGTGTAGAGTTTCTGGCCGGCGTCGTCCAGCAGCGAGATGCTGTAGCGCGTCGGTTCGATATTTGCTACTGCTTTCATGTTGTTCTCTCCTTTACATAATCCATGCCCCGGCTTGCTTTAAGATGTCATAGAGCATCGCCGGGATGTTGTCACAGGCCACATTTACAAGCCGCGAATTGCCGCTTTCGATGTCTGTGACGTGTATAGTTTCATCGTCGATCAGTTGGAAGAAAAAATGTTTCTCATCCAATGCCAGCGCCCGTTCGAGGTAAATCAGGGCTTTCATCTTGTTGCGTCGTTCTTTATCGGTCATTCGGTTTCACCTCCTTTAAAATCGGTGTAGGCTGAATCCCGCGTTGGATTCCGCATCCATCGCCCATTCGCGGATCATAACATAGACATCCGGGCCTTCGTATTCGGGGTTAGCTTTTAAAATGTCTTCGGCCAGGTATTTCGCGCCGACTGCTCTATCAATCGCACTCTGTGCGGCCGGCATCATGTCCGGCTTTTTCTGAGCGTCTCGCAGTAATGCTGCTGCGTGATACCATTGGGCGATGAATCCTTTTTTCAGGGCTTCCTTTTCAGCTTTCGTCATAGGTCATTAACCCCCCTTTCGTATTCGTCCATGGCCTCCTTGCGCCATGCAGATACAATTACGTAGGCTTCATCTTCCTCAACCGTCAACGAGAGGACAGTAACGGCCGCCATTGCGTAGCCGTATACGATATTCCAGTGAGCTCTTTCCCGGGCCGCAAGGTCCTTGTCATCGGGATTCTTCTGAGCTTTGGCCTTAGCGGCTAGCGCCTTATCTACATACATCTTGTAGTTTGCCTCTAGGTAGGCTCTTTCGTTCTTTGTCATTTGCTATCACCTCTTTTCAATTAAATCGAGAATGTCATAAACTTCGACACGGCTGACCTTATCGGTCAGTTCGTCGTCAACGCAATTTAGGATAATGGCATAAAAGCCGCCGTCGCATTCGTTGATGAATTCGTTGTGAATGTCCGACAGTTTCAGGTCGCCGCCCTTAGGCGTAGAGACAATCATGAAATGTCTGCCTGCGGTGTCGTAGTGGCCCCGCTCGATGATGATTTTTGGCTTTCTCATTCCAGGACCGCCCCTTCTTTTTCTTCCACTTCATCGGCCCAGGCGCGAACAATGCTATCAGCATTCGATACGCCTTTCGTGACTTGCAGGATATCTGCGATAGCGTACATGTAGCCCCGTGCAACGTTTGCCGCTTCTTCAGCGATTTCTTTTCTTTCCGGTTTTTCTTTGGCGAGCTGTTGCTGATAGATTGCTTGACTCCAGCGGCTTTTAAGATTAATTTCAGCCCGGATAAGTTCTCTCTTCGTCATAGTGTTCTCCTTTTGTTTCTTTTAGGAAACTTTTTGATTAAAAAAAACATCCATTACTTCCCCATCGTCCATGGTAAGTACGTGGATGATGGAGCACATTTCTGCGCGAGTGAATTCAGATAAGCCCCGGATTTTCTTGGACCATGTAGACGGCGGCATCTGAATCGCCATTAAAAAGTCCGACATGGAAAAGCCTCTGAGCTTGATAAGCGCTAATAATTTATTCGGGTTCATATTTTCACCTCCCTCGGTGTCGTTTCCTTTAGGACACTTACAGTATAATGCAATTTCCGATATATGTCAACACTTTAGGAAACTTTTCTTTCTTTTTCGGAAAAAATATTGCTTTTTGGAAACGAAAATAGTATTATATATGTAGGATAAAAAGGAGAGATCGCGATATGAAAGTTAATGAATTAATAGCTAACAGGCGAAAAGAACTAGGTTTGACCTTGGAAGAAGTAGCCGATAAAGTCGGCGTTAGCAAGAGTACCGTTAAGAAATGGGAATCCGGATACATAAAGAACATGCGCCGAGATAACATGGCGCTGCTTGCAGATGCCCTCCACATATCGCCCCTAGATTTGCTAGGCCCTGATGAGGACCCAAAAACAGCTGATGACAGCCGCGGCTATTACGTGGATCCGGAAGTCGCGGCCCTCGCGGAAGAGCTGCGAACGGACCCTAATCGCCGCATCCTTTTCGACGCGACAAAGGACCTGAGTAAAGCCGACATCGATATCGTACTGAATCTGATTAATGGATTGAAAGCGAAAGAAGGTAAAAAGTGAATATTGTACTGACCTATCAGGACCTGCCCGGGCGAATCCGGGCATTGGTCCACATGAATGACGACGGCAGCTATACAATTATCATCAATGCCCGTTGTAATTGGGAAACACAAAAAGCCGCTGTCCTTCATGAGCTGATGCACATTAAAGGCAACGACTTTAGCGCAGACGTCCAGGCGGACATGCTGGAAAAGCTCCTGCATGGCCAGGCCTGCGCGGATGCTGATCTAGATGACTTCCGGTTTTTCATTGCCGGATGAGTATATACAAAAAGAGGAGATGACGTAATGAAAAAATCAATTCTAGCCGCTTTAGCTTTGTCGGCCCTGCTGGTGTCGGGCTGCGGCAGTGATCCCACGAGTGATATTGCCGACGCTACGGGATTAACCAAGGACCAGGCAGGCGCCGTACTCACACAGCTGAAATGTGTCGGCGTGACAAAGTTTGACGGTGTATCTACACTGGACAAGGGCAAAGGTTATTACTATGTCCAGGATGAAAAGTATGGCCGTGTCTTTTTCGGTGTCAAAGACGGCAAACTGGTTTCTATTGAAAATCAGCAAGGCGTCAAAGTGTACGCGTCGGATCAGAAAATCAGTGATCTTGCCGACGTCACGCTGACGGATGCACAGGTAGCAGAATATCAGGTTATCGCCCAGGACGCTGTCAAAAACAAATTGAAAGCCCCATCGACGGCAGACTTTGACAATCTGAAAGTCGTAAAGAGCAAAGACGGCTCTGTCCTGATTTCCGGCACGGTCGACGCGCAGAACAGCTTCGGCGCAAAACTCCGGCGGGGCTTCATGGTAACTGTTGACGCCAATAAACAGGTATCCAGCGTGAATTTCTTATAAGTATCGTCTGATTTAAAGTAAAAAATTCCCCGGCCATCGTCGCGACACGATGCCGGGGATACGCAGGATGTCACATCCTGCGCGATTGTAAAACACTCTTGAAAGGGTTGTGCTTACTGTATCATTATAGCATACACAGCCCATTCGTAGCCATACGAAAGGACTGATTTTTTATATGGAAGAAAGAGCAAAAGCCGTCATCTATGCCCGTTTTTCCTCGGACAAACAACGGGAAGAGTCCATCGACGGCCAGATTCGCGAATGCACCGCCTATGCGGAAAGCCAGAATCTGGAAGTCATCGGCGCCTACATCGACAGGGCCCTGTCCGCCCGGTCTGATAATCGGCCTGATTTCCTGCGTATGATTGCCGACAGCGCGCGGAAGAACTTCCGGTATGTCATTGTGTACCAGCTGGACCGATTCAGCCGCAGCCGTTATGACAGCGCCGTCTATAAGAACAAGCTCAAGAAAAACGGCGTCCGGGTCCTGTCCGCGAAAGAGCACATCGGCGACGATCCCAGCTCTATCATACTTGAATCCATGCTGGAGGGCTACGCGGAATACTACTCTGCCGAGCTGTCCCAGAAGGTCAAGCGCGGCATGACTGAAAACATCTTAGAGGGTAAATGGGTAGGCTGCCGTGTTCCCCTGGGCTACAAGCTGACTGCTGACAAAACGCTGCAAATTGTTTCCCGGGATGCCGATGCCGTTCGTCTGATCTACACGATGTACAATGCCAACGAACGAATCATCGACATTGTCCGATACCTCAACGCGCATCGGTATAAGACAGCCGCAGGCCGAGCCTTTACCCGCAGCAGCCTTACAAAGATATTGGGCAATAAAATATACATTGGTACCTACGAATGGGATGGCCATGTCGTCGAGCAATTCGCCCCGCCTATTCTCGACGATGACGTCTGGGAAGCGGCGCAGAAACGGACCCAGCAGCATAAGCTAAACCCGCGGCCTAAGCGCCGCAGCGCCGATTATGCCCTGACGGGCCTCATCTACTGCGGTGAATGCGGCAACCCGATGACCGGGCAAAGCGGCCGGTCCAAGAACGGCAGCATGTACCGCTATTACCGGTGCAGCACAAAGAACAACTATCACTCCCGTGGAAAGAAACAGCATATCAAGTGCAAATCCCGGAACATCAGCCGCGAAAAAGTAGAAGACCTGGTCCTTGATGAGACGGTCCGCATCCTGAGCAACCCTAAAGCCGTGAAAATCATCGCCAAACAGGCCGCGAACGTACAAAAAATTGATCCCACGGCCCAGGAGCAAGCCCGGATATCGCAGGAGCGTAAAACTATTCAAAGCAAACTCGAAAACTCCATAGCGGCTGTCGAGAATGGATTATGCTCAAAGACAATCGCCGAGAACATCGAGCGGTATGAATCGCGGATCAGCGAATTAGACCAGCAGATCGACGAGCTCAAATTTGCCTACGCCCCTATCCGCATCGACGCCGTCGCTGTCGAATTTTTCCTGAAAAGCCTTCTGAACAAAAAGAAGGACCATGACAAATACCGCCTGGACATGTTCCGGACCTTCATCCGCCAGGTCATCGTCTATGCTGATAAAATCGAGATACGGTACAACTATACTGCCTGCCCACAGATACTAAAAAACCCCGTCAGCATAGCACTGACGGGGCTGCCCGAGTGTTCGGGTAATGATTCTGTGGTGCGCCTAGAAGGATTCGAACCTTCGCACCCGGTTCCGGAGACCGGTGCTCTATCCCCTGAGCTATAGGCGCAAGTAAGTGGTGACCCAGTAGGGATTCGAACCCTAGACCCACAGCTTAGAAGGCTGTTGCTCTATCCAGCTGAGCTACTGAGTCTCAAAAAATGGAGCGGGTGATGGGAATCGAACCCACATAACCAGCTTGGAAGGCTGGCGCTCTACCACTGAGCTACACCCGCATTCGTCGGTAATGGTCGGAGCAGCAGGATTTGAACCTGCGACCCCCTGGTCCCAAGCCAGGTGCGCTACCAAACTGCGCTATGCCCCGCCAACAAAAAACATTATACAAGAAATGAAATAGTTTGTCAACGTTTTTTTAGCTATAGCAGCTATCTTCTACGGGTCTATTTTCTAAATTTCCTATACGGCAGATAACTGTAGTATAACATACTCCCGATACGATAACAACGGGCGAACAATCCGCGAGCGGAGGCTACAATTTGCACCACGTGAATACCTTTTTGACATTGGCCCTCTGGGCGGCCCCTACGCACAAGGCTATTGCCGTATTTTTTTTGCAGTCTGCAGGACCGCGGCGACCTGCGGCCGACCGTCTGCGAACTGCGTTCATTTTACGGTGCGCCGCTGGCGATGACGAGTCCTGTCACGCTGGTGGCGCCTTTTTTTGTCAGCGCCTGGGCACAGGCTTCTAAGGTCGCGCCGGTCGTGAAGATGTCGTCGACGAGGAGAATGTGTTTTCCCTGGACGGGGACGGTTTCTTTGACGGCAAAGGCATCGTGGACATTCTCCTTCCGCTCGTCCCGGCAGAGCTGCCACTGGACTTTCGTCGGCCGCAGGCGCTGCAGGGCGTCGCACCAATCCCAGCGGACCGAAGCCCAGTCGCGAAAGAGGGCTTCGGCCTGGTTAAAACCGCGGCGCTGCAATTTTTCCGGTGCCAGCGGGACGGGTACGACCCGGTCGATGCGGTCGAACCGTTCCGGCCAGGGAAAGCGGTCGAGCAATACCCTGCAGGCCCGGCACTTCCCTTGTTTGCCGTTATATTTGATGTCGTGCAGGATGTGGCGCATGGCGCCGCGGTAATCGGCCAGGCAGTAACAAGCGGCGAGGTGCCTCACTGCCGCCGGCTTGTTGATGCGCCGGGGATGCCAGACAGCGGCCAGGCAGGACTGGCACCAGTCGCCGTCGCTGGCTACCAGGGCCCCGCAGGCCGGACACCGCGGCGGGTATAAGAGATTGAAAAGGTGTGTAATCAGGGACATAGTCTTCCCTCCCTAGACGATGAGCTCTCCTTGCAGGCGCGGGATGAGCAGCGTGAAGCGGCGGCTCGTGCGCTGGTTCTGGACGGCAGTCTGGACAGCCCGCTTGCTGCCGACGAGGATGACTTTCCGCTTGGCCCGGGTGACGGCCGTATAAAAGAGATTACGCTGGAGCATGATGGCATGGCTGTTGACCAGGACCATGATGACCGTGTGGTATTCGCTGCCCTGGCTCTTGTGGACGGTAATGGCATAGGCCAGGGTAATCTCATCGACTTCCTGCCCTTCGTACTTGACGTCCTGTTCGGGATAGCGGACATAGACCATATCCTTCTGGATGGCAAAGATTTCCCCTATATCACCGTTGAAGACGCCTTTTTCATAGTCATTGTGCTTCTGCATGACCTTGTCTCCGACGCGGAAAATCACGTTCTTCCCCTTCAGCTCGCCTTTTCCTTCAGCCGGCGGGTTGAACCGCCCCTGGATGAGCTGATTGAGGTTGTCGACGCCGCAAGGGTTCTTGTACATCGGCGACAGAACCTGGACGGCGAACTTATCCCCCGTTTCCAGGAGCTCGCTGTTATAGAGGGCGCTTATCTTCTCGGCCCCATGGGCTTCGTCTTCGATTTCAACGAAGCGAAATTCCGGGTCTTCATTGACGACGGGCAGACGGCCGCTGTTGATGAGGTGGGCATTGGTCACGATACGCCCTCCTTCTTGCTGACGGAAAATCGTATCCAGGCGGACGACCGGGACCTGTCCCGAGGCGATGATGTCATGCAGGACGGCACCGGCCCCGACCGACGGCAGCTGATCGGCGTCGCCGACGAGGATGCAGCGGCACTGCGGTTTCAAGGCACTGAGGAGATGGTACATCATTTCCATGTCGAGCATAGAGACTTCATCGACGATGACCAGGTCGGCCGGCAGCAGCTTGGTTTCGTTGTATTCAAAGACCTGGATCCGTCCCTGACGACCGTCGGGGATGAGCAGACGGTGAATGGTTTTGGCCTTGCGCTGCGTCGTTTCGGCCAGGCGCTTGGCGGCCCGCCCGGTCGGCGCACAGAGGAGGATGCGCAGCCCTTCCTGTTCGGCCAGGCGGATGATGGTCTGGACGACAGTCGTCTTGCCCGTCCCGGGACCGCCGGTAATGACCGTCATGCCCGATTCCAGCGATTTTTCGACGGCTTCGCGCTGCTTATCGGCCAGTTCAAAGTGGCACGAATCCTGCCAGCGGTCGAGGAAGAGCTGGACATGGGTCTTCATGGGCAGGGGCTTCATGGCTGCCATGTCCTGGATGCGCCGGGCAATATAATTTTCTTCTTCATAGGCTTCCGGCGTATAGACATAGACGGTCCCCTGGAAATCGGCCGTACAGAGCTGGCCCACTTCGATAGCTTCCTTCAGGATATCGTGCAGCCCCAGGGCATCGGCCTGTAAGATGAAAGCCGCCCGGCGGACCAGTTCCGCATCGGGGATGCAGACGTGGCCGTTCTGGGTCATGGTCTGCAAGACATAGGTCAGGCCGGCGCTGAGGCGCTGCGGGTCCTGCCGGTCCATGCCATAGGCTAGGGCCATCTGGTCGGCCGTCTTGAAACCGATGCCGTCGATTTCGGCGATCATGCGGTACGGTTCTTCCGTCAGGACATAGTGGACGTCGTCACCGTATTTCTGCAAGAGCCTGCCGGCGTAGCGCCCGGCGACGCCATGCTGTTCCAGGTCGTAGGCGATATCGTTGACCTGTTTCTCTTCGTAGAATGACTCCGTAATGACGGCCAGTTTCTTCGGGCCAATGCCTTCGACTTCCAGGAGCCGCTGCGGGTCCCTTTCCAATATCTTCATCGTGTCCTTGCCAAAGGCCGCGACGACGCGGTGGGCCAGGGCCGGCCCCAGTCCCTTGACGGCACCGCTTCCCAGGAAGCGTTCGATGCCGTCGACCGATTCAGGGATGATGCGGCTCCAGCCGTCGGCGGCGAACTGGCGGCCATAGCGCTTATGCTGGACCCAGTGGCCCTTGATTTCCAGGCGGTCGCCGACAAGAGGTTTCGTCCCATGGCCGGTGACGGTATACGTCGCGTCGTCGGCTTCGTCATGAAGGCGGAAGACGCGGTAATCCGAGTCGGGCGCTTCAAATAAGAGGCGTTCCGCAATGCCTCGTACTACAATCTGTTCCATCTTCACAGCCCCATATGCTCCCGTTCGTATTTCTTGCTTTCGTCCATGATGCACTGATAAATACGCCGCAGATACGGCGACAATTCCTTCTGGACCGTCAAATTGGCGATTTTATCCAGGACCTGCCGTTCCCGACGGGGGTCGTAGATTTCCATATGATGTTCCTTCTTATAGGCGGCGACTTCGGCGACGACCTGCATGCGCCGTTCCAATATTTTCGTCAAGTCCCGGTCCAATACGTCGATTTCCCGGCGACATTCTTCTAAATCCATACACTGCCCTTCCCTTCTGCAATTAATATCCTTATTATAACATAGTAAAAAAACTGCGGCCAATCCCTATAATCCATTAATCGCATAAACGATTTACGTCCATGCAGAATCTCCATTTGTCAGAGCCCGATTCTTCCTTTATAATGTAAAGGTATGAGTTTTTTTAGATTTTATTTATCAATTCTGTAAAAAAAGGTTGTGATTTTGCATGGAAGAAACTCAACAGCAGCAGGGGCTGCGCCGCAGCCTGAAAGCCCGTCACATGAACATGATCGCCATCGGCGGCGCTATCGGCACGGGCTTATTCGTCGCTGGCGGTGAAACGGTCAGCTCGGCCGGTCCTGGCGGCGCCCTCGTGGCTTACGCCCTCATCGGCATCATGGTTTATTTCCTCATGACGGGCCTCGGCGAAATGGCGTCGTACCTGCCGGTCAGCGGTTCTTTTGAAACCTATGCCAACCGCTATGTCGATAAATCCCTGGGCTTTGCCCTGGGCTGGAACTACTGGTTCAACTGGGCCATCACGGTAGCAGCCGAACTCGTCGCCGGCGCCCTGATCATGAAGTATTGGTTCCCCGACGTACCGGCTGCCATCTGGAGCGGCTTGTTCCTGATCATCCTCTTCGTCCTCAACTACTTGTCGACCCGTTCGTATGGCGAAAGCGAATTTATCTTCGCCGGCATCAAGGTCCTGACCGTCCTGGTCTTCCTCTTCGCCGGGACGCTGCTCATCCTGGGCCTCGGGCCGGAACCGTCGCCGGGCTTTACCAACTGGACCATCGGCGAAGCCCCCTTTGTCGGTGGTTTCACGGCCATGCTGGGCATCTTCATGGTCGCCGGTTTCTCCTTCCAGGGGACGGAAATGATCGGCATCGCAGCCGGTGAAAGTGAAGATCCGGAAAAGAACGTGCCCCGCGCCGTCCACTCCATCTTCTGGCGTATCCTGATTTTCTATTTAGGCGCCTTCACGGTCATCGGTTTCCTCATCCCCTATACGGACCCGAACCTGCTCAACACGAACATCGAAAACATCTCCATCAGCCCGTTCACGCTGGTCTTTGAACGCTTCGGCCTGGCCGCAGCCGCTTCCATCATGAACGCCGTCATCCTGACCGCCGTCCTGTCGGCAGGCAACTCGGGCCTCTACGTTTCGACGCGTATGCTCTACGCCATGGCTGAAACGGGACAGGCTCCGAAATGCTTCCTCAAGCTGAACAAGCGCGGCGTCCCGTCGTATGCCCTGTTCGCTACGGTCGTCTTCGGCCTGGCCGCTTTCCTGACGTCCCTCATCGGCGAAGGCAAAGCCTATGACTGGCTGGTCAACATCAGCGGCATGGCCGGTTTCATCACCTGGATAGGCATCGCCATCTGCCACTTCCGTTTCCGCCGGGCCTACGTCGCCCAGGGCAAGGACTTGAAAGACCTGCCTTATAAAGCCACGTGGTTCCCCTTCGGCCCCCTCCTGGCCCTGATCATGTGCATCATCGTCACGGCCGGCCAGAACTACTCGGCCTTCACAGGCGCTGAAATCGACTGGTACGGAGCCAGCGTAGCCTACATCGGCATCCCTGTCTTCTTAGCCGTCTTCTTCTATCATAAAATCAAACATAAGACCCACCTCATCCCCTTGAAAGAAGTCAATCTTTCCCGGGATAAGTAGGAAAAAGAGGCTGTCGCATTAAGACAGCCTCTTTTTCCGTTGATCGTAGGTCGTTCATCGTTTGTCGTATGGGATTAAAAATATCAATCCATCGCGATGAACGATGAACTACGAACAAAAAACTTTTAAGTTTAAGGGGCCTCACATGATGGTAGAAGCCTTCGTGCAACAGTCCCTTTTTAAGTAGTTATGAAAGGGACTGGGTAAGATTCTGAATACATCTTTTGGAAATCAGAAAATCAATACGTCTTCAGGGTCATACGTGTTTTTAGCCCCATAGTGCTCTATTTTTGATTGATATTTTTTACCGAGGTTATAGAATCGGATGCTATCTTTATTTTCATCCATAATTTTAATCAACTGATGTTTCAACAGCATCAATTCATCTGGCTGTAACAGACACTCAAAAACTGAATTCTGTACCCGCTGTCCGTACTTTTCGCACTGTTTAGCCACCTGATGCAGTCGCCGTTTTCCAGCATCATCTTCCGTACTGACATCATAAGTTACTAATACCAACATAGGCTCATCTCATTTCCATAAAAACGAAGGATATACATCTAAGTCACCACGTAATACCTTTCCCAATAATTGTGCCTGCACAAAAGGCACCAATCCCCAAGGTATTTTTTCATCTAAAAAAGGATGTTTGATGATATCTTTCTTACGATTCTGCCAATCTGTCAGGAAAATTTTCCTGCCTTTATCATTCAACAATACGGCTCCATTTTCTTGTCGCTCAAAGGCACTAGCATTTATTTTACGATTATTTATCAATGTTAAGACAAAACGGTCCGCATAGATACTACGAAGTTCTTCCATTAGATCCAAGGCCAATGAAATACGTCCCGGCCGGTCACGATGTAAGAAGCCTACATAAGCATCGAGTCCCACCGCTTCCAAGGCAGAAGCACAATCATTTGCCAAAATAGTATAACAAAAAGAAAGTAACGCATTGACAGAATCCTTAGGCGGTCGTTTCATCCGTTGTTTAAAAGAAAAAATTTTCTTATTTTGTAAAATCAGATGATCAAATACTGAAAAATACAAGCTGGCCGCTTCTCCTTCGTAACCGCGTAAGCTGTCTAAATCACAACACTTCCTGGCCTCCTTTGCCAACCGAAGTAACGACGAGCTGATTTCTTTCAAAGATTGTATATCAAAACTCATAGGATGATCCCGTTTGGCTCTTTCCAGTACACTGCGGGAATTGAATATTTTTCCAACAATAAAATATTTGGCGATTTGGCAGCTTCGTATTTCATCATCAGAACAACGATACTGCTCTTTTCGCAACAAAACATTTCCTTGCGTCGTACCCACTGTTCTGGCTAAAAACCTGCCATTGGGGCGATAAAAACAAAGACCTATATTTCTTTTAGCACATTCCCCCATCAAGGCCGGAGATGCCCCTTTATAGCCAAAATAAACAATCTGTTCCAACGTATGGAGTGGAAATTTCCCCAAGACTTTTTCATCCAGTAAAATGATAATATTATCGTTTTCCAATGCCAGATACGTTTCTGGAGTCATGACATATAATGTATTCAATAGTTTTCTCATACGTCGTCGCTTCCTAACATAGCTTCATAATACGGTTGGGCAGACTTCTTTTTACAAATAACGGGTAGGCAGATTTCTTTCAAAGAACAACTGGGGCAGCCCTTTTTAGGCCGTACTTTGGGAATATATCCGCGTTTAAAATAATCATGCATCATTTCCAGCATATTTCTAACTTCTTGGCGTAAAGGTTCTGTTAGCTCAACAGGTTCCCTTCTATGTGTTTCGTGATAATATAAAGCCCCTTGATATATAGAAACACCTAACATCTCTTCTAAACACATCGCTTGGCAACATAGTTGAAGACGATCTGCATTAATATCCTTTGTTTTCCCTCGTTTGTACTCAATAGGAAATGGAAGCCATAAGCCATTATGTCCATATAAACGACCTCCACCATCATCCCGGTGAAATTCCACCACATCACATTGTCCAGTTACACCTAAAGTCCTTGAAGCAATCCGAATCCCGCGAGAAATAAGAATTTCACCACGCTTCTCTATAAAATCTGGATTATGGCAATTTTCATGGATAATATTGCCTTCCATCGTCTTCATGTTTTCATCCCAAACCTGGTCGATGTGAATCAAGGCCCATTGTCGAGGACAAAATGAAAAATGTTGTATCCCTGAAATCATCAAAAAATCATCTTCATCGTATTCCATAACAGACACCCCCTCATTATATTGTAAAATTCGACTGCTGATCTATAAAAACATTTCCCCATCCCAATACGGATTCTCACCATTGAAGATTCTCTTCCGCAGTAATTTTGCCCGAACAATCTAAAGCAAGTTAACATTCTTTTTTCCCATGAAAGGTGATACTTGTAAGTATCCGTACAAGGCGGAGCCTCCATGTGATTTCAATCCACGCACCCATGAAGAGTGCGACCCACTGCCGGCGTTACTCATGACGTTATTTGTCTGATTTCAATCCACGCACCCATGAAGGGTGCGACCCACGGCAGGTCGCCGGTGGCTACCGTGCGGCTTTAATTTCAATCCACGCACCCATGAAGGGTGCGACCCGGCGTACGGCTAAGCGGACGCCTGTCTCTAAGTTATTTCAATCCACGCACCCATGAAGGGTGCGACGTCCCGATAGTTGGCCTTGATGTCCTCTCCTTTCGTATTTCAATCCACGCACCCATGAAGGGTGCGACCGAACGGGGACTGGGATACACAGATAAGGGATTTATTTCAATCCACGCACCCATGAAGGGTGCGACGACGCCCCACGCCAAGGACCTCTACGACGACTGGATTTCAATCCACGCACCCATGAAGGGTGCGACTCGGCACCGAAACCCATACCGTCGGCCTTTTTAATTTCAATCCACGCACCCATGAAGGGTGCGACGCGGTAAGAAACTCCGGTGTACCTGCTTTTACAACATTTCAATCCACGCACCCATGAAGGGTGCGACGTCGAGTGGGCGATTTCATGGGCGCAGGTGGCGTAATTTCAATCCACGCACCCATGAAGGGTGCGACGGCCCCTATCGTGGGAAACAGGCTGCCGTGATGACATTTCAATCCACGCACCCATGAAGGGTGCGACGCGCGTAGCATGACGAGCAAGGAAAAGGAACTGTTATTTCAATCCACGCACCCATGAAGGGTGCGACACGAGCGCCACCACGGGGCCAGGGCGGCAGAAATACATTTCAATCCACGCACCCATGAAGGGTGCGACGTAGTAGGCGTTATATTTAGTGCCACCTGGAAAGATTTCAATCCACGCACCCATGAAGGGTGCGACAACGCATCCGCAGCGTCATAGACCGCGCCTGCCGGATTTCAATCCACGCACCCATGAAGGGTGCGACGCGCTACGTAAAGGACGATATGTGGGCAATCCTCATTTCAATCCACGCACCCATGAAGGGTGCGACTGGGGTCATCGTTGGAACAAAGGGGGTATTAAATATATTTCAATCCACGCACCCATGAAGGGTGCGACATCCCGTTCTAGGCAATAAACATTTTCATTTTTTGATTTCAATCCACGCACCCATGAAGGGTGCGACACCTGCCCCAGCGGTCCAACGCGGGTTACAATGTCGATTTCAATCCACGCACCCATGAAGGGTGCGACGGCGCCCGTTGCCCGCACTGCCAGGGCGAAACAGTAATTTCAATCCACGCACCCATGAAGGGTGCGACCTGGACAGGCGGACCGGGCCAAGCGGGCCTTTCAGGATTTCAATCCACGCACCCATGAAGGGTGCGACGAAGATCTATACATCTTCGACGAAATCTATCAGCAATTTCAATCCACGCACCCATGAAGGGTGCGACAAAATAGGATCTACCAAGGCGTTGACGATAGGGCTATTTCAATCCACGCACCCATGAAGGGTGCGACTCGACGTTCATCCGGGCCGCGCAAGCAATCGTGCGATTTCAATCCACGCACCCATGAAGGGTGCGACAGTCTTCAAATTAACTCAGTCATCGCCTGCTTTTCTATCATCTATATTGCGAACTGAGAGAAAGCCAATCTAATTTTTTGAGTTAATTATCTGGATATTGCTTAATTTTATAGAAAGTAAGGCCTGCGCGGAACCCCGATATATTTTATGTGTGATGCCGCTTCGCACCACTTTCTCTCTATAAATCAGTCTTGACAGAGTTCGGTATGACCGGGTTACATATACGGATAGCCAAGATGCCCTGTCTTAATTCGGTAATCTATTTTATATGGTTAGTATACCTCTTTCACCATAGAAAATCAATATATAATTCTGTAATGTTGACTAGTAATTTAATAGCTATAGAAAAAACCTGCCGCAGGGTTAGCATACGGCAGGTTTCCACCTCACTTACTATTCAACGTTACAATTTCAATCCACGTCCTTGTGGAATCCACAAAAACGACAATTATATTATACCATAAAATCCAGTATCGACGCGACTTAGTTGTTGTTTAAGTTAAACCTTAAACTTAAACGTTTATTGGAATTATTTCAAAAAATATTATGTTTTATTCTTGACTTTATTAAGCGATGATGCTATTATAGCACCATCAACTGATAAACGTCACAAACGCGATGACGCAAAATAGTACGTCTGAGTCTATCGTTTCCAGAGAGCTGCCGGCTGGTGTGAGGCAGTATCGATTCCGGACCGAACTCATTGCTGAGCGGAAAGGCTGAATGAAGTAGGCCGATACGGGAACTCCCGTTACAGAGCGTGGATATCGCCATGGCCGTATCCGAGAGTGCATCCATAAAGGATGAAACAGAGTGGTACCGCGGAAGGATTACAACGCCTTTCGTCTCTCTTCAACGCTTCGTGCAGAGAGACGGAAGGCGTTTCGTTTCTCTCCATTGTCCTAAAAGGAGGAAAATCTTATGGCTAACATTTCATCAATCAAAGCCGCTTCACTGAGCATGTGTTTTTCCGTCGGTGCCGTCTTATTCAGTTCTCACGCCGGCGGCGGTTTCGCTACGGGCAACCAGGAAAACGTCTATTTCGTCAGCCTCGGCTGGCTCGGCCCGATTACGGCTATCATAACCATGCTGCTGTTCACGCTGACCATCAAGGAAGCCATGAACATGTACAATTCCCGTCACCTCACGAGCTACCGTCAATTATTCCAGAACTTATACAGCCCCTTCAAAGGCATTGAATACCTCTTCGAAGCATTCTTCTATATCATGGTCTTAATGGCCGTATCGGCTACGATTTCCGGCGCCGCCTCGGCCATCAATGCCCAGACGGGCCTCAATTATTACGCCGGTATCGGCATCGTCGGCACGATCATCTTCTTCCTGACCATATTCGGTGCCGGCCTGGTACGTCGGGCCACGACCTACATGGGCATGGCCATCTTAGCCATGGTCATCATGATTTTCTCCGTCGGCATCTACATGGGCGGTTCCATTGAAGGGACGCAGTTCTTCACGGCTGCCATGGCCCAGGATTTCGCCACGAACGGCTTCAGCAAAGTACCGACAGCCATTCTCCACGCTTTCACCTATTCCGGTTTCCAGTGCGTCGTCATCCCGACGATGATCGTCGTCGGCACGCCCTTAGTCACCCGTAAGAACTGTGCCACGTCCATGTGGTTCTCCTTCGCCATGAACGCCATCGCCCTGACCTTAGCTGTCTGCATGCTCTTAGGCTGGACCGGCATCTACGGCAAATCGCCCTTACCGACCCTGACCAGCTGCAAAGCCATGGGCATGTCCTGGCTGACCATTGCCTACAGCGCCTTCTTACTGCTGTGCCTCATCTCGACAGGTGTCACGACGGTCTTCGGTTTTACGGCCCGCTTCTCGGAAACGAAATGCCTGAAGAAAATCAGCCGCAGCACCGTTACCCGCTCGGCTATCGTCACCTTATTCATCATCATCGCTTCCATGACCGTCTCCGTCGCCGGCCTGACCAACATCATCAAATACGGCTACGGCTATTGCGGTTACTTAGCCATCGCCATCATCATCGTTCCCTTCCTGACCATCGGCCGCTACAAAAACAAACGCTATGCCGCTGACAGCGAATACCGCGCCCGCATCGACGCCATGAACGAAACCCCTGAAGCTGCCCAGGCATTCCAGCCGACAGCCGAAGCTGCTGGACATTAGAAAAAAGGGACCTCGCATGATGGTAGATGCGGCCTATTTCCCGATAGGAATGGCCTTAAAAAAATGAAAAATCATGGCTCGTGGTTCGTAAAAATCCTGCCATTATACTCGAATAGGCTGTGGTCGAACTTCGCAGCGGGCCGCCCTAACCGGGTCGGCCCCTACGCACAAGGCCATGGGCCGTGTATGTTTTTGCGGCCTGCCACCTGCGATCCGCGACCTGTGATCTGCAGCTGAAAAAGGCCCGTCATATGGCGACGGGCCTTTTTCAGTATCTATGAGGTAAATTTTAGCTGGAGCCTAGCGGATAGAAACGTCTTCGCCGGCGAGGATGCGTTTCATCGTGCGAGCCGGGCACATCTTGCCGCACATAGTGCAGGTACCTTCACATTCCGGTTTGCTCGATTCGTAGTAGCGGCGGGCTTTTTCCGGATCGATGGACAAGGAAATCATCTTGTCGAAGTCGACGTCAACGCGGGCTTTACTCATGGCGTCATCCCATTCCTGGGCACCCGGGATGCCTTTGACCAGGTCGGCAGCGTGAGCTGCGATGCGGGCAGCGATGATGCCTTCTTTGACGTCGTCGACGGTCGGCAGGCGCAGGTGTTCAGCCGGTGTGACGTAGCAGAGGAAGTCGGCACCACAGGAAGCGGCGATAGCACCGCCGATGGCACTGGTGATATGGTCATAGCCCGGTGCAATGTCCGTGACCAGGGGCCCGAGGACGTAGAACGGAGCGCCGTGGCATAGGCGTTTTTCAATTTTCATGTTGGCTGCGATTTCATTGAGGACCATGTGGCCCGGGCCTTCAATCATGACCTGGACGTTATGGGCCCAGGCGCGTTTGGTCAATTCGCCGAGGGTAATGAGTTCTTCAATCTGTGCGGCATCGGTAGCGTCATGGGTACAGCCCGGACGACAAGCGTCGCCGAGGCTCAAGGTGACGTCATATTTTTCACAGATGTCGAGAAGACGGTCGTAGTATTCGTAGAACGGGTTTTCCTGATTGTTCATTTCCATCCAGGCGAAGAGCAGCGAGCCGCCGCGGGAAACGACGTTGGTCAGGCGCGGGTTGTCTTTGATGCGCTGAGCCGTCTTGCGATTCATGCCGCAGTGGATGGTCATGAAGTCGACGCCGTCTTCTGCGTGCTGTTCGACGACGGAGAAAAATTCATCGACGGTAATGTCTTTCAGGTCCTTTTCCAGCATGCCGACAGCATCGTACATGGGGACCGTGCCGATCATGGCCGTAGACATCTTGACCAGTTTACGGCGAAATTCACGGGTCTTGCCGAAGTTGGACAAGTCCATGATGGCTTCGGCTTTCATATCGATGGCATTCTGGACTTTCTGCAATTCTTCTTCATGGTTGTTGTGTTCCGGAGAAACGCCGAGGTTGACGTTGATCTTGGTGCGGCAGTCCTGGCCGACGGCTTCCGGCGACAGACTGGTGTGGACTTTGTTGGCCGGAATGGCGACTTTGCCGCTGGCGACGAGGGCCATGAGTTTTTCGACAGGCATGTGTTCCTTTTCAGCGACGATCTTCATCTGCGGCGTGACGATGCCTTTGCGGGCAGCATCCATCTGTGTTGTGTAATCCATTACTAACATCCTTCCTATACAAAAAAATAATCCAATGCAATAAAAAAAGCTCGCCCTACGGTCTTCCGCAGGTAAGCTTTATAATCCCGTAAAGCTTCCCTACGGCGGCATGATCCGCATCAGGTAAAGGGTCAAGTGTAATCCGTCACTTTTCTCAGCCCGAAGGCTCCCCTAGCTTTTTCTATGTATCTGTGGCTATTATAGTACGCCACGAAAAAAAATGCAACACTTTTGTCATATTTGGCATAGACAAATACGTTATTTGTCCTACATAGACGTACATTCACCGATATGGTATAATGAAACCACATTGAAAAGGAGGTCTTACCTATGAAATATAAACCCTTGAAAGGCCTGGTCGTCGCAGCCATGCTGGCGTCGTCCCTGGTACTCGCTGCCCCGCAGTCCCTGGCAGCTGGCCCGGAACCATCTGTCGTCACCGTCACGGGCTATGCCCAGCAGGAAGTCGCACCGGATACGGCCTATGTCACTATCGGTACGACCAGCACCGATGCCGACGCCCAGCAGGCCCGGACCAAGAACAACCTGGCCATGAATGAAGTGACCAATGCCCTGAAAGCCATGGGCATCCCGGCCGAAAACATGAAGACTACGGGATTCTATATGTCGCCGAACTACGACATGAAAGGCCAGAAAGTCACGTCGTATACGGTAAGCAACAACCTGGAAGTCAAACTGACCGACCTGACCATGGTATCGCAGGTCATCAACAAGGCCGGCAGTCTCGGTGCCAACCAGATCAACAACGTACGTTTCACCAATGAACACGCCGACCAGATCAAAGAAAACCTGATCAAAGAAGCTGTCCACAACGGTCAGCGCGCTGCCCAGGCCGCAGCGGAAGCCGCTGGCAGCCAGCTCGGCGCCGTCAAGGAAATCAACATTTCCGGCACAAGCCCCTCGTATAACCGCGTCTATGCAGCCGGCATGAGCCTGCGGGCCGTCAAGATGGAAGCCGCCGATTCGACGCCTGTCGAAGCCGGCACCAATACCCTCAGCCAAAGCGTCAACTTGACCTATTATTTGCAATAAGCATACATGATTTGCGGGACGCCCTCTGGACGCCCTCTGGGCGTCCCCTACGAGCCACGAACCACGAACCACGAAAAAAAAGGTTTTGTCCTTTGATGACAAAGCCTTTTTTCTTTCCCCAAAATATGCTATGATAATACTGTTCTACCATAATAAAATAAGTTCTGAATCATGGAGGCCAGACAAGATGAAAGAATACACCCCTTTTAAATCCGGTAAAGTACGCGAAGTCTATGACGCAGGTGACAGCATTATCATGGTTGCAACGGACCGCATTTCCGCTTTCGACCATATCCTCAAGAACAAGATCACCAAAAAAGGCGCCATCCTCACGCAGATGTCCAAGTTTTGGTTCGATATGACGTCGGACATCATCCCGAACCACATGATTTCCGTCGACAACGCTGACATGCCGGAATTTTTCCAGCAGGAACAGTTCGTCGGCAACAGTATGAAATGCCAGAAACTGACTATGATTCCCATGGAATGCATCGTCCGCGGCTACATCACGGGCAGCGGCTGGGAAAGCTATCAGAAAGACGGCACCGTTTGCGGCATCAAATTGCCGGCAGGCCTCAAAGAATCAGAAAAACTCCCGGAACCGATCTTCACGCCGAGCACGAAAGCGGAACTCGGTGACCACGACGAAAACGTATCCCTCGAAGAAGGCGCCGCTTTCATCGACAAGACCTTCCCGGGAAAAGGCAAGGAATACGCTGAAAAAATCCGCGATTATACCCTGGCTCTTTATAAAAAATGTGCCGAATACGCCCTTTCCAAAGGCATCATCATTGCCGACACGAAATTCGAATTCGGCCTCGACGACAAAGGCAATATCGTCTTAGGCGACGAAATGCTCACACCGGACAGCTCCCGCTTCTGGCCCCTCGAAGGCTACAAAGCCGGCCAGAGCCAGCCGTCGTATGACAAGCAGTTCGTCCGCGACTGGCTCAAAGCCAACCCGGACAGCGATTATCTCCTGCCCCAGGACGTCATCGACAAGACCATTGCCAAATACAAAGAAGCTTACGAAATGCTTACAGGCAAAGCCTTCGACTAGTGTCTACCAGCTAACGAAAAGGGACTGTGCATGATGGTTTCGACCATCATGCACAGTCCCTTTTGCTTACCACACTTTTACTTGTATCCATTCATCGTTATAGCGTTTATCCCCTTCTTCACCTAAATACTTGTATGTTTCCTGACCAGCGTAAGCTTCTTCCGGCGGGAAGACGACAGGGTTATCTTTATAGTCTTCGTCTTCTTCCATATCCGGAACGGCCGTATTGGGCGTCGAATAGGTCAGGTACTCGAAGTTCTTCAGGGCAATGTCCGGGCGGCTCATGAAATCGATGAATTTATGGGCATTCTCGACGTGTTCGGCGTTCTTGGGGATGACCCACGAGTCGATCCAGAGGTTGGTCCCTTCTTTGGGGATGACGTATTCCAGGTCGCGGTTCTCCAGGATCATGCGCAGGGCTTCGCCGGAAAAGACGACTCCCATGGCCGCTTCGCCGGAGACGAGCTTGTCCTTGACGTCATCGATGCCATAAGCCTGGACCAGGGGCTTCTGGGCAATGAGCATCTCCCGGGCTTCTTGGATCTGCTGGGGATCCGTCGTATTCAGGGAATAGCCCAGGCGCTTCAAGGCGACCATGAAGGAATCGCGCGGCGAATCCTGCATGATGATGTCATTCTTGTATTTCTCTTTCCAGAGGATGGACCAGCTGTCGACGGGTTCATCGACCATGGTCCGGTTGTAGACGATGCCGACAGTCCCCCAGCAATAAGGGACGGCATAGCGGTTGCCGGGGTCGAAGGACTCGGACTGAGTCCAGAACTGCTTGCCGACGTACTGGCGGGCGTTAGGCAGCTGGGAATAATCGAGGGGCTGCAAGAGATCGTTGTGGATCATCTTCTGGATCATGTAGTCCGACGGGCAGATGACGTCATAGCGTTCGGCACCGGCTGCGACCAGGGGATACATGCTCTCGTTGGTATCAAATTCATCCATGACGACGCGGATGCCCGTTTCTTCTTCGAACTGCTTGAGCGTGTCCGGGTCGACATAGTCCCCCCAGTTGTAGACATAGACGACGTTGTCCCCGTCTTCTTCACTTTCCCAGAAGCCACAGCCGCTCAAGGCCAGGATGCAGCAAAGGCCGAGCAGGATCAGGCGGATATATTTCATGACAGACCTCCTACCAGTTCCGTCCCAGGGTCAGGCGCTTGCGGTTGACGATGAGCAAGACGGCGAAGACCAGGACGAAGACGAAGACTAACGTCGAAAGGGCGTACATTTCCGGATGGATGCCCAATTTCAGTTCGGCATAGATTTTCGTCGGCAGCGTATCGATGCCGGCGCCTTTGGTGAAATGAGTAATGATGAAGTCATCGGCAGACATGGTGAAGGCCAGCATGAAGCCTGCCAGGAGGCTCGGCCGCAATTCCGGCAGGACGACGCGGCGGAAAGCCACGAACGGCGTCGCTCCCAGGTCGCGGGCCGCATCATAGCAGCTGCGGTCCAGGGACAGGAACTGGGGCATGATGCACAGGATGACATAGGGCAGGTTGAAGACGACGTGGGCCATGAGGATGGAACCATAACCCAGGCGCAGGCCCATGCCCAAAAAGAGGAGCATCAGGGAAATCCCCGTGACGATGTCCGCATTGAGCAGAGGCATACTGGCCACGCCGAGGAAGACCGATCGCGGTTTGCGGCCCATGCCGCGCAGGGCCATGCAGGTGATGAGGCCCAGGACGGTGGCAATGGCCGCTGACGACAGGCCGATAGTGACGGTGTTCTGCAAGGCGTCGAGGATGCCTTCATTCTGGAAGAGTTCGCCATACCACTGCAGGGTAAAACCCGTCCAGTGACCGCGGTAGCGGCTGGCGTTGAAGGACTGGGCCACGAGGACGCCGATGGGCGCATAGAGGAAGAGGACGACCAGGGCGACGTAGAGTTTCTTCACTTTTTCCATCACTTCTTCACCTGCCCTTCACTGCGGTCGAAATAAGCCGTCACGGCCATGTTGATGACGATGAAGACCATGAGCACCAACGACAGGCCGCTGCCCAGGTGCCAGTCGTAGGCCATGGTAAATTCCTGTTCGACGATATTGCCGATGAGGAGGATCTTATTGCCCCCTAAGAGGCCGCTGATGAAGAACGTCGTCAGCGACGGAATGAAGACCATGGTGATGCCGCTGATGGCACCGGGCAGGGACAAGGGCAGGATGACCTTGGTGAAGGTCTGCCAGGAACTGGCGCCCAAATCGCGGGCAGCGGCGATGACGTTGCCGTTGATCTTGCTCAGGGCCACGTAAAGGGGCAGGACCATATAGGGCAGGAAATTGTAAATCATGCCGATGACGATGGCTGCCGGCGTATTGATGAGGCTCACGTCGGGCAGGGACAAGAGGCGCAGGAACTGGTTGAGGATGCCGTTCTTTTCCAGAATCGTCTGCCAGGCCATGGTCGTCAGCAGGGAATTCATCCACATGGGCAGGATGAAGAGCAGGAACAGGAGCGAGCCCTTTCCCCGCTTCTTCTCAGTCAGGATGAGGCATAGCGGATAGGCCACGATGAGGCAGATGACCGTGCTGATGAGGGCCAGGACGATGGACAATTCCAGGGCCTTCAAGTATTCCCAGTGGGTCATGAGGCTGATATTGGCCAAGGTCATCGCCCCCTGGGCATCGGTCAGGCCGTACCAGGCGATGGCCACGACGGGACAGAAGATGAACAGGACCGCCCAGATGAGGAACGGCGCGGCAAAGAGGTTGCGGATCGCTGCTGAATTAATCATTTTCCATCGCCCTTTCGTCTTCCGATTCCGGTTTATTCATGATCTGGATGTTGAAGGGGTCCACCCAGAGGCTGACTTCGTCGCCAGGCTGGTAGTGCTTCGTCGATTTGACCAGCCATTCGATGCCCCGCGCCTGGATAGTGAGGTTGTAGGTCATGCCTTCGAAGATGGTCTTGGTGACGACGCCGTTGAAACCGCCGTCCTGAGGCGGACGCAGTTCCATGTCTTCCGGCCGGATTTGGACGTCGACAGGCCGGTTGGTCCCGAAGCCGACGTCGACGCAGTCGAAGTCGTAGTCGGCAATGCGCACGAGCTTATCGTGGACCATGAGGCCGTCGACGATGTTGCTGTCCCCGATGAAGTCGGCAACAAAGGCGTTTTCCGGTTCATTGTAGATGTTTTCCGGCGTACCGATCTGCTGGATATAGCCCTGGTTCATGACGACGACCGTGTCGGACATGCTCAGGGCCTCTTCCTGGTCGTGGGTGACGAAGACGAAGGTAATGCCCAGTTCCTCTTTGATCTTGATGAGTTCCAGCTGCATACTGCGCCGCAGTTTGCGGTCCAAGGCGCTCAGCGGTTCGTCCAGGAGCAGGACCCGCGGCTCATTGACGACGGCCCGGGCGATGGCCACGCGCTGCTGCTGGCCGCCGGACAAGTCGACGATGTTGGCGTGTTCATAGCCGTCGAGGTTGACCAGTTTCAGGGCATAGCGGATCTTGTCGCGGATATAATCGCGGGACTTGCCGTGGATTTTCGGACCGAAGGCGATATTTTCGGCGACGTCCATATGGGAAAAAAGAGAATAATTCTGGAACACCGTATTGACCTGGCGCCGGTTCGGCGGCAGCTGGGTGATATCGGCTCCCTCAAAGAGGATGCGCCCTTCATCAGGCGTCTCAAAGCCGGCGATGAGGCGGAGCGTCGTCGTCTTGCCGCAGCCGCTGGGGCCAAGGAGGGTGACAAATTCATTTTCCGAAATCGCCAGGTCCAGGCCGTCTAATACCTTGTGCCCATCATAGGTCTTGGATACGTGCTCCAAGTGAATCAATTCTTTTTCCATTCTCACTTCTCCTTCTATTTATGAATAAGACCGTAAAAAAAGGGAGTCGCATGAGCTCGATGCGAGGTCCCTTTCTCGATATTATTTTCTACGGGTCCCTTCGCCCCATGGCAGGGACGTCGTCCAATAGGACGGACGCGGGTGTTCCGGTGCTACGCGCGCCGCTTTGGTCCGGACCAGAGCGGGTTTGGTGGAACCGACGGATTTCGCCTGGACCTGGGCAGCCTTCTGACTATGCTGTTCATGCCATTCCTTCAGGCTCGGGAAAATCGGCGCTTCCTTTTCCTGCATCGTCATGGCCGACCGCTTATAGGGCTGCATGGCCATGGCTTCATGACCGGCGAGGCGCCAGATTTCCCGCCGCGTCTGTTCGACGGTCTGGACGTAATTCATGGTCTCCGTATAATGCGGGACGCCACGGGCCCGGTCGACGGCACCGGGGCCGGCATTATAGGCCGCTTCGGCATAGACGAAGGGCTTGTCCCACGTACGGTAGCGTTCGACCATCTGGCCGAGGTATTTGACGCCGCCAAAGATGTTCTCCCGCCGGTTGTACGGGTTGACGTTGAGCGAGGCCGCCGTAGCCGGCATGAGCTGGGCGATGCCGACGGCGCCGACACCGGAAACGGCAGAATTGTCGAAATGGCTTTCTGTCGTAAAGACAGCCGTGACCAGGATCGGGTCGACGTCATACATATAGGATGCATCGCAGATATCCTGGGCGATAGCCGCCGCTTCGCTGCCGCGGATATATTTGCTGACCTGGTCGTAGACCATTTCTTCCTGTGTAATGGCCTGGACCGGCGCCAGGGCCATAACAACCAGCAAAAAGGCCGCCATTTTTGTCTTACAGGCTTTGCTAAGTATCAACTTTCACATTCCTCCCCACTCACGACGATACTCTACCTTTTATTATAGCATGGTCGTCAAGCTATCGGCCAATACCTTTTACGTCTGCCCTATTAGGGTTCTGCATCATTGTTCCACGATGCGGAAGACGACGCCTTCGTCGCAGTCGGGACACTGGATGTCCGATGGCCAGAGCGCCCCCTGGCGGCCGGCGAAGACATAGGGATAGAGGGCCTGGAGGGCCGTCATGCAGAGGGCGCCGCTCTTTTCTTTATTGACGACAGGCCCGTCGAAGACGATTTCATCGCCTTCCTTATAGAGATCGCAATGAGATTCGACGACGACTAATTTGACTTTCTTGGCATCCATTATAATACCCCCTTACAGTTCAACAGGAACGAAATCGAAAGCTTCGACGTCGAAGAGTCCCGTATCCAGCAATTTCAGCTTAGGGATGACGGGCAGGCTCATGAAGCACAAGGTCATGATGACGTCGACGTCGGCGCTGACCCCTAGGATATCGTGGGCCTTGGCATAGAGTTCGTCCATCGCCGCATCGACGGCGCCGGCCGGCTGGTCGCTCATGAGGCCGGCAATGGGCAGGGGAATGGCTGCCAGGACCTTTCCGTCCAAGACGATAGCCATACCGCCCTTCTGGGCTTCCAAGGCCTTGACGGCAACAACCATGTCCTTATTCTTCGTACCGGCAACGATGATATTGTGCGAATCGTGAGCTACTGACACGGCGACAGCCCCTCGTTTAAGGCCGTAACCGCGCAGCAGGCCCAGGCCGACGTTGCCCGTGCCGTGATGGCGTTCGACGACGGCGACCTTGACGATATCGGCCTGCGGGTCGTAGATGAAATCGCCGCGGTCGTCGCGCCGGATGGAAGCTTGCCCCTTTTCAGTGACGACGCCTCCCGGCAGGATATCGATGGTCCGGACCTGGTCCGATGTCAGGTGCATCACCAATTTATCTTCAGAAAAGCCGGCAATGCAGACGGAACTGCCGACGGCGCTGTAATCGGCTCGCGTAAAGGGCAGGCTGTACCGGCCTTTTTCGGCTACTTTCCGGCCGCCGATGAAGGTCGCTAGGGCCTTGAAGTCCTTCAAATCCTCGAAGAGGACGATGTCCGCCCGCTTGCCCGGTGCCAGGGCGCCGCGGTCGTCGAAGTGATAGCAGTCGGCGGCGTTGAGGGTCGCCATGGTAATGGCCGCTTCCGGCGACAGGCCGGCGGCGACGCAGAGGCGCAGGTGTTCGTTGAGGTGGCCTTTCTCGAAAATCGTCTTGGGATGAAGGTCGTCCGAGCAGAGCAGAAACCGGCGCAGGTTGGCCGGCGTCACGGCCTTGACCAGGTTGGGCAGGTCATGGCAGGCCGAGCCGTTGCGCAGCATGACATATATACCGGCCTGGAGGCGCGCTTCGACGTCATCCAAGGTGAAACATTCGTGGTCCGTCCGGATCCGGGCCGATGCATAGGCCTGCAGGTCCTTGCCCGAGATACCAGGGCTGTGGCCGTCGATGGGCTTTTTCGCTTCATAGGCGGCGACGAGCTTGTCCAGGACGGCATCGTCGCCGTTCAGGATGCCCGGGCAGTTCATAAATTCGCCGACGCCGAGGATGCGGTCGTCTGCCAGGGGCCCTTTCATATCGTCGGCTTCCAGCACAGCGCCGCTGTGGTCGAACGGCGTCGCCGGGACGCACGACGGCACCATGAAGCGGATGTCCAGGGCCGTCTTTTCTGCGGCTTCCATCATGTAGCGCAGGCCGGCCAGGCCGCAGACATTAACGATTTCATGCGGGTCGGCGACGACGGTCGTCGTCCCCAGAGGTACGACGAGGCGGCCGAACTCTTCCGGGCTGACATAAGACGACTCGATATGGATATGGCTTTCGATGAGGCCCGGTGCAGCATAAGCCCCATGGGCCTCGATGACTTCCCGTCCTTCATAAGGGCCGCCGACGCCGGCGATGACCCCGTCAGCCACGACGATATCCCCGGTCCGGATGGTCTGTGTATAGACGTCGACGATCCGGCAGTCCTTGAGGACGACGTCCCCCGGTTCCAGGCCCCGGGCTACGGCAATGCGCCGTTTTAAAAGATTCCCTGTCATAGTCATAAAGTGCTCCTTCCCTTCGGCAAAGGCGTAAATTTTTTTCTTTCGGACTCATTGTATCATAAATTTCCTTTTTTTGACAAAATAGTTGCTCAAAAAGGCAGAACCCCCTATAATAATTATATTCAGTTGATGTCCGTCGTCTTTTTGGCTTTATGTGTGTACATGTATGGGTATCAACTTGTTTCATTTCAAAAGGAGTGTGAATGTATTATGGAAAACCAACCGTCCTTTCTCGACCGGTTCTTTCACCTGAGTGAAAACGGCACGACGGTCCGCACGGAAATCCTGGCTGGCATCACGACGTTCATGACCATGGCCTACATCCTGGCCGTCAACCCGACCATCATGAGTGCCGCCGGCATGGACAAAGGCGCCGTCCTCACGGCGACGGCCCTGGCCTCCTTCATCGGGACGCTGTGCATGGCCTTCTTTGCCAACTACCCCTTCGCCCTGGCACCGGGCATGGGCTTGAACGCCTTCTTCGCCTTTACCGTCGTCCTGCAGATGGGCTACACCTGGGAAATGGCCCTGGCCGCCGTCTTCTTTGAAGGCCTGATTTTCATCGTCCTGTCCCTGACCAATGTCCGCGAAGCCATCTTCAACGCCATCCCTATTACCTTGAAGAAAGCCGTCTCTGCCGGCATCGGCCTGTTCATCGCCCTCATCGGCCTGCTGAACGCCCAGATCATCGTCGCCAATCCGGCAACCAAGATTGCCCTGTTCTCGTTCAAACAGTCCGCTGCTACGGGGACCTTCCACACCGTCGGCATTACGGTCCTCCTGGCCATGCTCGGCATCGTCTTCACGGCCGTCCTCATGGTCAAGAAAGTCCGCGGCAACATCCTCTGGGGCATCCTCTTCACATGGATCCTGGCCATCCTCTGCGAACTGACCGGCCTCTACGTCCCCAACCCGGAAATGAAGATGTTCAGCGTCATCCCCGACCTGTCCGGCGGTGCCGCTGCCTTTGCTCCGGCCAGCCTGAGTCCCATCCTGGGCCAGCTCGACTTCAGCCGCGTCTTCAGCCTGGACTTCCTGGTCGTCATGTTCGCTTTCCTCTTCGTCGATATCTTCGACACGTTGGGCACGCTCATCGGCGTCTCGTCCAAGGCCAACATGCTCGATGAACGGGGCCGCCTGCCTCGCATCAAAGGCGCCCTCCTGGCCGACGCCGTCGCCACGACTATCGGGGCAGTCCTCGGTACGAGTACGACGACGACCTTTGTCGAAAGCGCTACCGGCGTCAGCGAAGGCGGCCGCACGGGTCTGACGGCAGTCTGCGTCGCCGTCCTCTTCGCCTTGTCCCTCTTCCTGTCGCCGTTCTTCATGGCCATCCCGGCCTTTGCTACGGCACCGGCCCTGGTCATCGTCGGCTTCCTCATGCTGACCTCCGTCGCCGGCATCGATTTCAATGACTTCAGCGAATCCATTCCGGCATACATCACCATCATTGCCATGCCGTTCTGCTACAGCATCTCTGAAGGCATCTCCTTCGGCATCATCTCGTATGTCGTCATCAACCTGCTCACAGGCAAACGGGAAAAGATTTCCCTCCTCATGTACTGCCTGGCCGTCATCTTCGTCATGAAGTACATTTTCTTGTAAGAGATAGTAGTTCACAAAAAAGGCGCTGTCCTATGAAGACAGCGCCTTTTTTAAGTTTGAAGTTGAAAGTTTGATGTTTGATGTGGATGGGACAAAATAAAAAAACATCGCCTCAAACATCATACATCAAACCTCAAACATTTAAGAAAATGGACCTCGCATGATGGCAGAAGCCTTTGTGCACCCCTATTTCAGCAATCCTTTTTCGGCGATGAAGTCGGAGACCATGTCGGCGGCGGTAGCCGTGATCTTGATGCAGTGCTTGCGGTATTCCGGCGTACCGAAGCTGAGGGTATTGAGGGCCCGGCAGCAGGTGGCGCCGAAGTGCTGTTTGAAGCGGTCATGAAATTCGCTGGTGTATTTATAGACTTCCGGCAAGGGCTTTTCGTCCGGTGTCCGGCGGCCGACGAGGGCGCCGATGACCAGACAGGCCCCGCTCAAAGCGCCGCAGACACAGCCCGACCGGCCGATGCCGCCGCCCATGCCCGAAGCCATGCGGATGGCCACGTCCGGCAACTGGAGGTTCATCGTATCGTTACAGGTCTTGATGACCGATTCGATACAGTTATTGCCCTGCAAATGATACTGTTCTGCTAATTTATATTCTCTTTCCATGAGGATCAATCCTTTCGTAATTAACTCCGGCCTTCGCCGTCCTTGAGATCGTCGGCGATCTTGTGGAGGACCTTCTTGGCCTGCTGACGGCGATGCCAGTACCACAGGCCGCCGTAGACGATGGCGATGACGATGAGGACGATGGTCAGGCGCATAGAATGTTCTTCCATCATGACCAGGTCGTGGCCGACCAGGACTTCGCAGGCTACAGACGGCAATTTGCCGATGAAGCAGCCCAGGATATAGTCGCGGTAGCTGATGCGGCTCAGCGCCCCCAGGGCCGTGACCAGGCCGTTCGGCGAATACGGGACGGCCCGGGCCAGGGTCATGGCCTGCCACGTACTGTAGTGGTCGAGCTTGCTGAGCATGCGGCTCTTCTCGATGACCTTCTTGGCCTTATGGCGGAACAAGGTCCGCATGAAGAAGAAGCTGATGATGACGCCGATAGTCTCGGCCACCCAGGAGACGACGGTCCCGCCGACGACGCCGAAGAGGACGCCGTTGGCCGTGGAAATGAAGATGGACGGCAGGAAGCCGACGATGTTGATGACGATGTCGATGATCATGCTGACCAGGACGGCCCAGGCGCCGAAGGAGCGCAGGTAGTCGATGGTCCCCTGCATATTGCCGCTCGTCGACAGCTGCCAGACCGTGCGGTAAAAGTCAGGGATGGCCACATAAATCGCGGCCAGCATGATCACTAAAACGGCAAAGAAAGCGATTTTGATATGTGTTTCATGAATCTGCTGCGTAGTCATTCGGATGCCTCTTTCTATTTTCGTTCCTGCATCTTGGCCATTTCGGCAATCTTATCGTGCTTGAGCTTGGTCAGGTACATGGACCCGCCGATGATGAGCACGCCGCCGGCAACGGTCAGGCCCGTCAGGATTTCGCCAAAGATGACGAAGCCCCAGAGGGCGTTGAAGAAGACGCCGATATAGGAAACGAAGCTGACGACGACGGGATTGGCCGTCGCATAAGCATTGGTCATCCAGATCTGGGCGATGACGCTGAACAACGCCAGGCCGCCATAATAGATCCAGTCGCCATGAGCCGGCATGACGAAGCCGCCGGTCAGGGCCATGAGGACGATGCCGGCCAGGGCGGCACAGACCAGGAAGTACAGGACGACTTCATACGGGTGATGACGGCCGGAACCGGTGAGCTTGCTCACCGTCGTATAGGCACCGGCGGCAAAGACGGCCTGCCCCAGGGCGAACAGGGAATAGACGTTGAAGGACGAAAAATTCCAGGGCCGGACGACGAGGCAGCCGCCGATGAAGATGATGAGCAGCGGCAATTTCGACCCAGGCGGCAGGACTTCCTTTAAGAAAAGCGCCGCGAAGAGCATGACGAAGAACGCCGACAACTGGGAGATGATGGATACGTCGGCCAAGGGCATGCCGCGGAGGGCATAGAAGATGCAGATCATGCCGATGCCGCCGAGGACACCGCGCAGGGTCAGCGTCGGTATGTCCTGCTTCGACAGATGTACATGCTGGATGCGCATGAGCCCCAATATCAGAAGGGCACTGAGGAAGCCGCGGAAGAACGCGATTTCCCCAGTGCTCGTCGTATAGGACAATTCTTTTACGATGACATTCTGGATACTGAAGGCCAGGGCCGATAAGATAGCGTAAATAACCCCTTTACTCAAACCAAAGGCCTCTTTTCCTAGTGCTTGGCAGCAATGGCGTCGACAAAAGCCAGGACGGCTTTCTTCATGTCTTCTTTGTCGATGGAATCGCTGAAACGGACCGGTTTGTCCTTGAGATCAGCCAGGGGCTTGGGCAGGGCAATGCCCGTGACGCTGCTGATGTCGGCCAGCATGTCGAAGGGATCATCGCTCTGGCGCAGGGCCAGGGCTTCGCAGATGACCGGCGGGAATTTATAGGGATGAGCCGTCGCCATGACGACAGTGTGGCGGCCTTCGTCCAGGCCCTGGCGGTGGCGGTTCATGCCGACGCCGTAAGCGACCGCCGTATGGGGATCGAGGAGATAGCCAAAATCATTGTAGACGTGGTTGATGACGGCCTTCGTTTCGTCATCGTCGATCCAGCCGCCTTCAAATTCCTGGCGGAGGGTCTTCAATTCCGCTTCCGAAACGCTCATCTTCCCCGTTTCCAGCAGGTCTTTTTCCCACTGGGCGACCTTTTGGGCATTCTGGCCGGCGACGTAGAACAAGAAGCGTTCAAAGTTGCTCGACAAGAGGATGTCCATAGACGGGCTCGACGTCGTATAGAAATCGCGGTTCATATCGTAGACGCCGGTTTCAAAGAAGTCGGCCAGGACCTTGTTCTGATTGGATGCACAGATCAGTTTGCCAATGGGGATGCCCATTTTCTTGGCGAAATAGCCGGCCAGGATATTGCCGAAATTCCCTGTCGGGACGATGACGTCGAATGTTTCGCCTTCGCTGATGGCGCCATTATCGACGAGGGAGACATACGTCGATACATAGTAAGCGACCTGCGGGAACAAGCGGCCGATGTTGATGGAGTTGGCGCTGGAGAAGAGGACGCCTTTTTCGTTGGCATAGGCATTGACTTCGGCGCTGGTGAAAACGCGTTTCAAGAAGCTCTGGGCGTCGTCGAAATTGCCGTAAATGGCCGAAACCTTGACATTGTCCCCTTCCTGCTTCTGCATCTGCTGCTTCTGCATGGGGCTGACGCCTTCGCTGGGATAAAAGACCATGATATTCGTACCGGGTACATCTTTGAACCCTTCCAGGGCGGCTTTACCCGTGTCGCCGCTGGTCGCCGTCAGGATGAGGATATCCCGGTCTTCTTTTTCCTGCTTCTTGGCCGCCGTCAGCAAGTACGGGAACAACGACAGGGCCAGGTCCTTGAAGGCCAGCGTCCGGCCGTGGAACAGTTCGGCAATGGACAAATCCGTATCGATGGAATGGAGCGGTACGATGCGGTCATCGCGGAAAGTCGTATCATTGTAGGCCGAAGCGATCATCTGCTTCCGTTCTTCCGCCGTGAAATTCGTAAAGAAATGGGACAAGACGGCTTCGGCGATGTCCTGATAGGATTTGCCGGCCAGGTCTTTATAAGACAGGACATTTTCCGGGAATGATTCCGGTACATAAAGGCCTCCGTCAGCAGCCAGCCCATGCAAGAGTGCATAAGACGGCGAAACACATTCGTCAGATCGTGTACTTCTAAAATTCATCGATAAAATCCCCCTTTTTGGCTAACCTCATAGAATGGCTATAAGTAGTTCTATTATAATGGGAAATCCCCATATTGTCCACTGTTCCTCAAGGACTGACGGGCATTTTCCGCTTATCTTTCGGCCCCGGCGTCTCTTTGTTTTACCAGTAATCTGTAGTATAATGGAAAGGTAAACGATAAACTTGATAAGCATCCGCAGAAATGAGGTATACCATGGAAAAATTAGCCATCATCGACATGGGCTCTAACTCCATCCGCTTTGTCGTCATGCAGATTGCCGACAACCAGTCCTATTCCCTGCTCTACCAGGAAAAGGAAGCCATCCGCCTGGGCCACGGCCTGAGCCAGACCGGGGTCATCAGCGAAGAAGGGGTGCAGCGGGCCCTGACCTGCCTGCACGTCTATAAACACATCATGGAAGTCATGGACATCCATGAATGCCGGGCTGTCGCGACAGCAGCCGTCCGCAATGCCAGCAACGGCGAAGCCTTCTTGCAGCGCATCAATGCGGAAACGGGCATCACGATGGAAGTCATCAGCGGCGAACGCGAAGCGTACTTGGGTTATCTCGGCGTCATCAACACCATTGCCATGAAAGATTTCCTCATCTTCGACCTGGGCGGTGCCAGCGTCGAAATGACCTTGGTCCGCAATGGCGAAGCCGTTCATTCTCTGTCGGTCCCCATCGGCGCCGTCACGCTGACTGAAAAATTCGGCACCCAGGGCAACCCGGACGCCGACGCCATTGCCAGCCTGATGAAATTCGTCCGCAAAAAAATGGCCGCCGTCCCCTGGATCCAGGACATCCACCTGCCCATCGTCGGCATCGGCGGCACAGCCCGTAATTTCGCCAAGATGGACCAGCGGGCGACGAATTACGAATTGTCGAAGCTCCACAACTACATCATGCCCTTGGACCACTTCGAAGGCCTGTACCAGGAAATCACGACGCGGACCAGCGCCAACCGCAAGAAAATCGCCGGGCTGTCCAGCGAACGGTCAGACCTCATCGTCGCTGGTGCTGCCGTCATCAAGACCATCTTCGACATGACGGGCAGTCCGGAAATGGTCGTCAGCGGCTGCGGTCTCCGCGAAGGCTTGTTCTATGAATATTATGCCTCCTACTGCCACCTGCCCTCGCCTCGCTTCGACGACATCCTCGATTTCAGCGTCAAGAACTTCCTCGGGACCCTGAGCGGCGTCATCATCAACCAGGCCCACTACGACCAGGTCACGCGCATCGCAACGCAGCTCTTCGACCAGCTCCAGCCCCTTCACGGCTATGGCCCGCGGGAACGCCTCTTATTGCAGACGGCAGCCCGCATGCACGACGTCGGCAAGATTGTCAACTTCTACAATCACGCCCGCCACTCGGCCTTCATGATCGCCCACGCTCCGCTCTACGGCCTGACCCAGGTCGAACAGATCATTACCGGCTTCATCGCCGGCTTCCACCACGGCATCAGCCGCAAAATCATCCGGGCCTACCGCTATGCCAACATGGCCTCGGCTGAAGACTGGATTATGATCCGCAAGCTCTCGACCATCCTGGCCCTGGCCGAAGCGTCGGACCTGACGTATGAACAAATCGTCACCAACGTCGAAGTCACGCTGGCCGAAAACGTCGCCGTCATGATCCTCACGACGACACCGGGCTCGACATACAACGCGGCCGACTACGAAATGAAACAACTGAGCAAACAATTCAAAAAAGAATTCGGTGCCTCCCTGCTCCTCGTCTGGAAATAAGGGTGCCGGGTGAAAAAGGCGCTGTCCTATGAAGACAGCGCCTTTTTGTGTTTGAAGTTGAAAGTTTGATGAAGGAGCCTCGCATGATAGCAGAAGCCTTCGTGCGACAGGGCCCTTTTTCTCTTATCGCCGCGTCATATCGGCGGCGGTGACGTCGGGATGGTGGTACTGGTCTTCGGCGAGGACCTTTTTTCCATGGACGGTGACGGCCTGCTGGGGACACCAGTGGACACAGGCCAGGCAATGGCTGCAATGGGACCCGATGACGGCTCGTTTGGCCGTACAGATGATATTGCTCACGGGGCAGATGCGGGCACAGAGGCCGCAGGCAATGCAGCGGTCCCCGTCGACGGAAGGCGTCAGCCAGCGTTCCCCGGCACGGCGGACCAGGCCCAGGTTCATGAGCCAGGCCGATGCAGACGAACGGATGGCGTCGGTATCCCGGATCTGCCTGCGTATCTTATCGGCGGCAGCGGCAATCAGCTCATCGGCGTGGTCCAGGCGGTTCGTGTCGTAGCGGATATGGCGGCGCGACGCGATGGTGCTGTTGGCGATCATCGGCAAGACGGCGCCATACGACAAGGCACACTGCTGGCGCTGCAAAATCCGGTCCATCGTCTTGAGCGCCCGGCCGGCCGTACTGCCGCAGGTGGCGATGCCATAGAAATACGTCGATTTCTGGAACCGGACTTGTCTGATGAAATCCTGTACGGGGTCAGGAAGGTCCCCGAAATAGACGGGAAAGACGAAGCCGATGATGCGGTCCTGGATGCGCTGGCACCGTTCGTGGATAGCCGAAATGGGCACCGCCGTATCACCGGTCAGTTCAGCCAGTTTCTTGGCCACATATAATGAATTTCCCGTTCCTGAAAAGTAAAGAATCATAAGGCTCACCTCAGAGACCGCACTGCAAATTTCCCTTTTGCAGACGGACGGTATTTTACATCCATTATAGCATGAAACCCTGTCATTTGTCTTGATACATTTGTCTTTACACGTATCCGCGTTCACAAAGGCTGACGAAAGTCCCGTCGCCGATGATGATATGGTCGAGGACGGGGATTTCCATGATCTGGCCGGCATCGGCAATGCGCTGGGTGACGACGATGTCCTCGTGGCTCGGTTCAGGGTTCCCCGACGGGTGGTTGTGGACCAGGACGACGGCTGCCGCATTGTAACGCAAGGCATAGCGGAAGACTTCCCGCGACTTGGCCAGGCTGGCATTGATCGTGCCGATGGTCAAAGTCCGATAGGCGATGAGCTGGTTCTTCGTCGATAAATAGACGGCGCCGAACTGTTCCTGCGGCAAAAAGCGCAGGTCTTCCATGACATAGCCGGCAATGGCCTGGGGCGTACTGAAATCGGGTGCCGCTTCCTTGACATGCTGCCGGGAAATGCGCCGTCCCAGCTCGACAGCGGCACAGACCGTGACGGCCTTGTCCGTCCCGATACCGGGAATCTGGCAGAGGTCACCGATACTGGTATCGCTGAGATAACAAATATTTTCCCCTGGCAGGGAATGGAGGACCTGCCGCGACACATCGAGGACGGATTGTCCCTTCGTACCCGTCCGCAATAAAATCGCCAGCAAATCCTGATCGGTCACAGCGGCCGGGCCGTGACGGAGGAATTTTTCCCGCGGTTTCTCACAAACAGCGAGGCTGCGGAAAGGATCGCTCATACATGGACCTTGGCCTTGTGGAACAACTTGCATACCTGGGACAAGGGCAGGCCGACGACATTGGTATAGGAACCGTTGATTTTATCGACGAAAGCCGCAGCCCGGCCCTGTATGCCATAGGCACCGGCTTTGTCCAGCGGTTCCCCGGAAGCGACATAGGCTTTGATTTCCTTTTCACTGAGCCGTCGGAACCAGACCTTCGTTTCGACGACCTTCGTGTATTCCTTGTGGCCATTGATCAGAGCGATGCCCGTATAGACGGAATGTTTCCTTCCCGATAATTCGCGGAGCATCTCGATGGCCGCCGCTTCATTCTTGGGCTTGCCCAGCATTTCCCCATCGATGGCGACGATCGTATCGGCCCCCAGGACCCACTGGCCCGGGAATTTCTCGGCTACATCGCGGGCTTTCCCCAGAGCCTGGGCCTGGACGTATTTTTCCGGGTCCTTCTTTTTCGGCGATTCTTCATTATACGTACTCGGATTGACCATATAGGCGACGCCGATTTGCGTCAACAGTTCGCGGCGACGGGGCGAACCAGAAGCTAAGATAAGCATGTAATCCCTCCTAAATTACTGAAGATGACGGAAGAGGATGGCTGCCAGGATGACGCCGATGATGCTGAGCATGTTCGGAGCCAGGTGGATGCCAAACTGCAATTCCATGAGATAAAGATTGAGGTGAATATTCTGGATATTCAAGATTTCATAATGCTGCGTCAGCGCCGGCAGGATGCCCTTCAGGGCCGGGACCGCATACAACGCTTCCCCGACGATAC
Source organism: Megasphaera sp. SC8-1 (assembly GCF_024436295.1). Classification (NCBI taxonomy): domain Bacteria; kingdom Bacillati; phylum Bacillota; class Negativicutes; order Veillonellales; family Veillonellaceae; genus Megasphaera; species Megasphaera sp. SC8-1. The sequence goes on from NZ_JANFQH010000034.1 coordinate 91,887, forward strand.
CACCGAGGATGCCGCCGACGATGAGAAAGATAAAAAAGAACAGCAGGCTGTGTGAACCAGGGGTTTTCATGGACTACCTCCATTATACACGAAAGATACGAAGGGGCCGCCCTTTCTCATGAAATTCTAATCCATTCTGAGAAAGGCAGCCCCTTTTTTAATAAATGACCTTATTGATTTTTCTTTTTCTGCATTTTAGCCCACGTATCGCGGAGGCCGACGATGCGGTTGACGACGAAATGGTCTGCCGTCGTATCGGGATCAATGACAAAATAGCCCTGGCGCAGGAACTGGAACTTATCACCTACGTGGTACGTTGCCAATGCCTTTTCAGCCTTGCTGTGATATACATCGAGGCTGTGGGGATTGATCTGGTCGAGGAAATCCTTGCTTTCCCCTTCTTCTTCGCTGCCATCGTCCTTGAGGAGATAATCATAGACGCGGGTTTCGACATCGACAGCGTCTTCTGCGTTGACCCAGTGCAGAGTCCCTTTGACCTTGCGGTTGGCGTTGGCACCACTGCCGCTCTTGCTTTCCGGATCATACGTGCAGTGCAGTTCGACGATGTTGCCGTCTTCATCCTTGATGACTTCTTCGCACTTGATGATGTACGCATATTTGAGGCGGACTTCCTTGCCCGGAGCCAGGCGGAAGAATTTCTTGACCGGTTCTTCCATGAAGTCATTGCGTTCGATGTAGAGGTTCTTGCTGAACGTCATTTCACGCGTGCCCATGGCTTCATTCTCCTGGTTGTTGTCGGCTGTCATCGTTTCCGTCTTGCCGTCGGGATAGTTGGTGAGGACGACCTTGATCGGGTCGATGACCGTCATCAGGCGCGGTGCTTTCAGCTTCAAGTCTTCGCGGATGCAGTATTCCAAGAGAGAAATATCGACCAGGCTGTCAGCCTTGGCGACGCCGATGCGTTCGCAGAAATCACGAATCGATTCCGGCGTATAGCCGCGGCGGCGGATACCGGAAATGGTCGGCATACGCGGGTCATCCCAGCCGCTGACGATGCCCTTTTCGACGAGGAGACGCAGTTTGCGCTTGCTCGTGATCATGTTGGTGACATTCAGGCGGGCAAATTCGATCTGCCGCGGTTTCTGGCCTTCCGGATCGTCCCAGTCTTCGAGGACCCAGTTGTACAGCGGACGATGGGCTTCAAATTCCAGCGTGCAGATAGAATGTGTAATGCGTTCGATGGCGTCCGATACAGGATGAGCGAAGTCGTACATCGGATAGATGCACCACTTGTCGCCCGTCCGGTGATGCGAAGCATGGACGATACGGTAAATGACGGGGTCGCGCATATTGAGGTTCGGGCTGGCCATATCGATCTTGGCGCGCAGGACCTTTTCCCCATCGGCATACTTGCCGTCCTTCATTTCTTCAAAGAGCTGGAGATTTTCTTCGACACTGCGGTTGCGGTACGGGCTTTCCTTCCCCGGCGTATTGAACGTGCCGCGGTATTCGCGGATTTCATCGCCCGACAGGTCATCGACATAAGCCTTGCCCAGGCGAATCAATTTCTTGGCATATTCATAGAGCTTATCGAAATAATCCGAAGCATAGAACATGCGGTCATCCCAATCGAAACCGAGCCATTTGACATCGCGCTTGATCGATTCGACATATTCCGTATTTTCCTTGGACGGATTGGTATCATCAAAACGGAGATTCGTCAGTCCGCCATATTTCTTGGCAATGCCGAAATTCAGGCAAATCGACTTGGCGTGGCCGAGGTGGAGATAGCCATTCGGTTCCGGCGGGAAACGGGTATGGACCCGCTTGCCATATGTATTCTTTTCGTTGTCTTCATCGATAATATTTTCAATAAAATTCTTGGTCGTTTCGTTATCCATCGATGCAACTCCCTTTCATATATGTATAAATGCCTTCAATATCACATTATACCGTGATTTACACCTATTTGGCAACCATTTTAGAGGGATTTGTGATGAGAGGCTGGTCCCGCCCGGAGCCATTGCAAATATGTCATATTCCGAGTACAATAAAGGTAATACGACTTAGGAGGTAATATACGTTATGCCTAGTGCAATGAGTATTCATTTTGAATCGGATCATCCTTTTATCGCCGTTCCTTTGGAATGTGAAACCATTGAGGATTTGCAGGACCGGATCGACGAAATTTTGAAGAAACCTTATGACATGATTGCTTTTGATGCCGGCCTCTTCAACGGCACCATCAATTTGTCCCAGCTCTGGAACGCCTTGTTATTCATCGCCCGTGACGCAGAACAGCCGTCAGTACTCTTTTCCTGCGATAAGAGCAAGCTGCCGGAAATGTATCAGACCGACAACGATTATGCCACGATTCTGCGCTTTGCCATCCGCTCGGCCCTCATCGACGCGGTCAAAATCGAAGGCAGCCTCGACGAAGATGATATCGACGATATCGCCGGCCAGGCCGTCGACCTGGGCAGTGTCCCCATCATCGTCATCCGTGCTGACCAAGGCGCAAAGGCCGATGAATTAGTCCAGAAGATGGAAAGCCGCTGGGATTTGGAAGCCAAGACCTTTGAACTGGCCGTCCCCGTCCAGACTCAGGAAGACATCCAGGCCCTGGAAGATGCGGCCAAAGCCTTCCACGAAGCCCATCATGACGCAACGGTCATCCCCCATCCTATCGGCAAAATTGCCAAGGAAGCCATGCTCCGCGGCGACACCTTCGGCGCGCCCCTGCTCTACACGACAGACGGCGAAGAAACAGAAACGTTGCCGACCAGTACAGCTATCCACAAACTGCTCCATCCGGAAGAATGATAGAAAAAAGGGCTTGTCGCACGACGACAAGCCCTTTTAAGTGGTTAGTCCCTTTTTCTTTTACTGCAAATTCTTAGTCAACAGCTGGTTGACGACGCCCGGGTTGGCCCGGCCTTTGGTTTCTTTCATGATCTGGCCGACGAGGAAGCCGATGGCTTTCTTCTTGCCTGCCTTGTAGTCAGCCACGGACTGCGGGTTGGCGGCGATGACTTTCTTGACCATATCTTCCAGGGCCCCTGTATCGGTGATCTGGACCAAGCCCTGTTCTTTGACGACGACATCAGCCGATTTGCCGGATTCCCACATTTCCGGCAGGACTTTCTTGGCAATCTTGCCGGAGATAGTCCCTTTGGCGATGAGCTTCAAGAGACCAGCCAGGTCAGCCGGTTTGACTGGCGAAGCCGTGATGTCGACGTTTTCTTCGTTCAATTTCTTGGCAAATTCGCCGAGCATCCAGTTGGCCGCTTCTTTGGCATCGACGCCTTCTTTGACGACAGCTTCGAAGTAATCAGCCGTCTGTTTTTCCAGGGTCAGCAAGTTGGCATCGTATTCGGACAAGCCCAGTTCATCCTGGAAGCGCTGGCAGCGGGCATCGGGCATTTCCGGCAGTTCCTGACGGACCTGTTCGATGTATTCCGGCGAAACTTCGATAGGAATGAGGTCCGGTTCCGGGAAGTAACGGTAGTCGCTGTCCCCTTCCTTGACACGCTGGAGAATGGTAATGCCCTTGGCTTCATCCCAGCCGCGCGTAGCCTGCTGGATGGTGCCGCCTTCGTCAAGGATCTGTGCCTGGCGGACGGCTTCGTATTCAATGCCCTTCTGGACGGCACTGAAGGAGTTGATGTTCTTGATTTCCGTCTTGGTCCCCAATTTATCCGAACCGACGGGACGGACAGAAATGTTGGCGTCGCAGCGCATACTGCCTTCTTCCAGACGGCAGTCGGAAACGCCGAGATACTGCATGATGGAGCGCAGTTTTTCCAGATAGGCTCTGGCTTCGGCACCGCTGCGCAGTTCCGGTTCGCCGACGATTTCCAGGAGCGGTACACCCGTCCGGTTATAGTCGACGCTGGTCGAGTCGGAGTTGGCAATACTGCCGCCGCTGTGGACGAGCTTGCCTGCGTCTTCTTCCATGTGGATACGGGTCAGATGGATGCGGCGCTGTTTGCCGTCGACGTCGATGTCGATGTAACCGCCTTTGCAGATCGGCAGGTCGAACTGGGACGTCTGGAAGTTCTTCGGCAAATCCGGATAGTAGTAGTTCTTGCGGTCGAATTTGCTGAACGGCAGGATGTCGCAATGCAGGGCCAGGCCGGCTTTGACGGCATAATGCAGAACTTCTTTATTGAGTACGGGCAGGACGCCGGGCAGGCCTAAGCAGACCGGGCAGACGTGGGTATTCGGTTCGGCACCAAATTCCGTGCTGCAGCCGCAGAAAATCTTCGTTTTCGTTTTTAATTCGACATGGACTTCCAAGCCGATAACGGATTCATATTTCATTAAAGTTCAACCTCCCCCATGGGCGACGGCTTGCGAAGGTCCGTCCGATTCTGTTCAAACGTATAGGCCACGCGAAGCAGTGTGGCTTCGTCCAGGGCCTTGCCGATGAGCTGCATGCCGATGGGCAGGCCGTCTTTGTAGCCGCAGGGAATGCTGAGGCCCGGCAGGCCAGCCAGGTTCAACGTAACCGTGCAGACGTCGCCGAGGTACATAGCCAGCGGATTGTCGCTGTTCTGGCCAATCTTGAAGGCTGTGTCCGGCGCCGTCGGCGTGAGCAGGACGTCGCATTTCTTCAAAGCTTCGTCGTAGTCCTGTTTGATCAGGGTACGGACTTTCATAGCCCGCAGATAATAGGCATCGTAATAGCCCGAGCTGAGGACGTAGGTCCCGAGGAGGATACGGCGTTTGACTTCGTCGCCAAAGCCTTCGGTACGGGTCTTGATGTACATGTCGACGATATCCTTGCCGTCGACGCGCATGCCAAAGCCGACGCCGTCGTAACGGGCCAGGTTGGAGCTGGCTTCGGCCGGCGCGATGATATAGTAGGCAGCGATACCGTATTTCATGTGCGGCATGCTGACCGGTACGATTTCGGCACCGAGTTTCTTATACGTTTCGATAGCGTCTTCCAAAGCCTTGCGACAGGTAGCGTCGAGGCCTTCGCCGAAGAATTCTTCGGGGACGCCGATTTTCATGCCCTTGACGTCATTGACCAAAGCCTGTTTATAGTCTTTTTCGGCCTGGGGAATGGACGTCGAGTCCTTGGCGTCATGGCCGGCAACGGCATTGAGGACGATGGCGCAGTCTTCGACGTCATTCGTGAAAGTACCGATCTGGTCCAGGGACGAAGCGAAGGCGATGAGGCCGTAACGGGAAATGAGGCCGTATGTCGGTTTGAGACCGACGACACCGCAGTAGGAAGCCGGCTGGCGGACGGATCCGCCAGTATCCGAGCCGAGGGCCCAGACCGTTTCACCCGAAGCGACAGCAGCCGCCGAACCGCCGGAAGAACCGCCGGGGACGCAATCAAGGTTCCACGGATTGTGAGTCAGCTGGAAAGCCGAGTTTTCCGTCGAGCTGCCCATGGCAAATTCGTCCATGTTGGTCTTGCCCAGGCTGACGTAATCAGCTGCCATCAATTTATCGATGACCGTCGCATTGTACGGCGATTTGAAATTTTCCAACATCTTCGAAGCACACGTAGCCTTCTGGCCTTTTATGCAGATGTTATCCTTAATGGCACCGGGGACACCGGCAAGGTCACTGATCGTTTCGCCAGCTGCGATTTTAGCATCGACAGCGGCAGCCGCTTCCAGGGCATATTCGCGGTTATCCGACAAGAATGCCTGTACTTTCGGTTCTACTGTATCTTTATGTGCAAGAAAAGCCTTGGTCAATTCGACAGCCGATACGTCGCCGTTGACCAGTTTTTCATGCAGTTCATGGATTGTTAACATACATACGCCTCCCTGTTAATCCTGGATGACTTTCGGAACTTTGAAATAGCCATCAGCCTGTTCCGGCGCATTCTGAAGCGCTTTTTCATTGGCCAGCGACGGCTGGGGAACGTCGTCGCGCATGACGTTGGACATAGATACGGCATGGGCCGTCGGTTTGACATCGGTCACATCGACCTGGCTCAAGAGATCCATGTACGATAAAATGTCGTTCAGCTGTTTCCCGACCGTTTCCATCTGGTCTTCCTTGACTTCCAGGCGGGACAACAGTGCGATCTTCTTTATTTCTTCGGCACTGATTTTCATACTGACACTCCTTGCAGATATTTTTAGCGTGACAAATCGGAATCGTTTGTCAAAATTCAACACATATATAATTTAATCACCTTTTGCCATATTTTGCAAGCCTCGGAGCCAATGCCGCAGGTGGCAGACGGCAAACGAGGCTGCCCACCAAGACAGCCTCGTTTTGCGTTTGCAGTTTGCAGTAAATATCAACTCATCGCCTGTATGCGATACCGTAGGGGACGTCCCAGAGCCTTTTTGTCCCATCCGATGCAGGACGATTCCCCCAACGGATAGCAGCGGCGGGCGGCCCGCTACGCGCTGAGGGCTTCCCGAAGCGTCGTTGTCAATTTGAGTCTGTTGCGGCACAGCCGCATCTGACTCGTAGGGGCGTACACGTAGCGCGCCCGCTTTTGAACTCCGTAAATAACCGTGACTGCGTTCTTTTCCATCGCCTGACTGCGATACCGTAGGGGACGCCTAAAAGGCGTCCCGCCATGAATCCTGTGCCTAGCCGGAATTTATGACGAATGGCACGCGGTCGTAATACAATCATGAATTTGACGCGGCAAAGCCGCATCTGAGTCCGAGGAAAAAGCCGGAGTTCGCAATTCGTGGTTCATGGCTCGTAAAAAACCACCATTATACCAGAATGGGCTGTGATGGAATCTCGCAGCGGGCTGCCCTCATCGGGACAGCCCCTACGCACAAGGCCGTTGGCCGTGTATTTTTTTGTGGTCCGCAGGACCATTGCGGCCGGCTACCTGCAAACTGCGGCCTGCATTCATGTTTATCGCCTGGCTGCGATACCGTAGGGGACGCCTAGAAGGCGTCCAGCCACGGCTGTCCGTTTTGACAGCCGTCTTGCGCCTTCCGCTGGTCAGCACCTGACGGGCCAAAAAGGCCGCCGTGAATCCTGTGCCTAGCCGGAATTTATGACGAATGGCACGCGGTCGTAATACAATCATGAATTTGACGCGACAAAGCCGCATCTGAGTCCAAGGCGGCCGGTGGCCTGCGGGACACCCTTTGGGCGTCCCCCACAATGCCTACCCTCTCGTCAGGCTATAGATGAGGGCGTTGCAGATGGCGGCGGCGATGGTGCTGCCCCCTTTCCGTCCTTTGGCGACGATATATGGGACGCCGGCTTCCATAATGGTTTCTTTGGCATAGACGACGTTGACGAAACCGACGGGGACGCCGATAATCAGGGCCGGTTTCATCTTGCCGGCGTCGATGAGTTCCCGCAGGCGCAGGAGGGCTGTCGGCGCATTGCCGACGGCGACGATGACCGCCCCTTCCAGGGTTGCGGCTTTATCCATGGAAGCCTGGGCCCGCGTCGTCCCCTGGGCTTTGGCCGCCGCCGCGACATCTGCATCGGCCATGAAGCAGACTTTGCGACAGCCCAGTTTCTCAAGGCCTGGCTGGCTGATACCCATGCAGGCCATATTAGTATCGGTCACGATAGTACAGCCCGATTTCAAGGCGGTCAGGGCCTGTTCGACGGCGCCTGGGCTGAAGCGCAGGTTGCGGACATAGTCGAAGTCGGCGCTGGTGTGGACGACGCGCTTGATAATGTCTTTTTCGTCCGGCGGCAGGATGATGTCGCCTAATTCGTCTTCAATGATTTCCATGCTGCGCCGTTCGATATCGGCCGGCAAAATATGTTCAATTTTCATGGGATCCTTCCTTTTGATGGATGCAGGCTGCGACGAAACGGGCGGCCCAGTCCCGTTTCCCCAGGAAATGGATATGGGGATAGCCGCCGACAAAGTGGTCGCCAGCGATGATGCAGGGCCAATGGCGCTGGCTCCCGGCCTTATAGGCCGTAAAGTCACTGCCCCTGTCCGTGCTGTCCGAATAATGGAACTCGTGGGCCGTTACGGTATCTCCGGCCTGGCAGAAGAGATTGTCCTTTTCGGCCTGGAGAGTGACGTAACCGAAGCGCTTCAAGGACGGCGTCATGAAGGTCTCGCCAGGGACGGCGCCGACCCAGGGCCAGCTGTGGTCCTGACTGTCGCGGAAGCTTTCATGGAGGTACATGAAGCCCCCACATTCGGCGAAGCACGGCACGTGTGCGGCCAAGGCCCGGCGCAGGGACGCCCGCATTGGCTCATTCTGGCTCAAAGCCTGGGCGTAGAGTTCGGGATAGCCGCCACCGAGATATATGCCGTCACAAGGTGGCAGTTCTTTATCGTGGAGGGGGCTGAAAAAGGTGAGGTCTGCTCCCGCCTCCCGCAGGACCTGGAGGCTGTCTTCATAATAAAAGCAGAAGGCTTCGTCCTGGGCGACGGCGATGACGGCCCGCCCCGATGCTGGCGGGGCCGGGTTTCGACTGCCCCCTGCCAAGGGAGCGGCCTGACGGGCACAGGCCAAAAGGCCGTCCATGTCGAGGCTCTTTTCTGCCTGGAGAGCCAGTTTTCTCATGGTTTCCTGGAGGTCGGCAATTTCCCCGGCCGTGACCAGGCCCAGATGGCGGCTGGAAAAGGTGCAGTACGGCATGTCCGGGAAACAGCCAAAAGCCTTCAGGCCCGATGCGGCTTCCCAGGACGATTTGAAATGTTCGTACACCATGGGCTTGATGCGGTTGACGATGAAACCTGCGACATGGCTGTCAGGACGAAATGCAGCCAGACCCTGCAAGACGGCGGCTAAAGACAATCCCGCACCGCGGCCGTCGACGACGAGGACGACCGGCGTATCTGTCGCCGCTGCCAGCTCATAGGCGCTGGCTTCACGGCCCGTGCCGACGCCGTCGTAATACCCCATGGCCCCTTCCAGGATGGAAATGTCCGCAGCCGCACCATGGCGTATCAGCACTTCCCGGGCAGCTGCCGCGCCCTGTTCATGGCGGCCGAAGAGAAAGAGATCCAGATTATATGACGGCGTATCCAGGACCCGGCGATGGAACATGGGGTCGATATAATCGGGGCCGCTCTTAAAAGCCGCCGGCGACAAGCCGCGGTCCTTGAGGGCCTGCAGCAAGGCACAGACTACGGTCGTCTTGCCGCTGCCGCTGCGCGGAGCTGCCAAGAGCAGCCGCGGAAGCTGCGTAGGTGATATGGATGAGGGCATGAAAATCTCCTTTCGTGAATGTAGGGGCCGCAGGCCACTTTGTAGGGGCCGTCCCAAAGGGCGGCCCGCCTTTGCAGGGGAGGCAGTGGGCCGTCTTTCAGGTCGGCCCCTACGCAAGCCCCGGTCGGGGGGCTAGGCCTTCTCTGCGTCCTGACGGACAGCGGTAATGATATATACCGGGTTCTGGGCTATCATGAGGTGGTGCTGGCCGGCTTGTTTACTGCGGGCCGTGCTGACCTGGGTGATATCCAGGTGGTATTCGTCATGGGCAGCATAATAGGCCGTGACGGCGGCCAGGGTTTCCAAGGTAATGGCCGTGACGACCATGCGGCAGGTTTTGTTTTTGCGGTACAGGTCATCGAGGATGATGGCCAGATTGCCCTTCGTCCCGCCAATAAAGGCATAGTCCGGTACGATATCCAGCGATGGCAAGGTCTGGCTGGCATCGCCAGCGACAACGGTGACGTTGGACAGGTCGAAATGGCCGATGTTTTCTCGTAATACGTCCAGGGCTTCTTCATTGATCTCAAAGGCATAGACATGGCCAAACGGCGCCTGCAAGGCCAGTTCGACCGTACAGGAACCGGTGCCGGCGCCGATGTCACAGACGACGGCGTCCGCTGATGGCGCCAGCTTGGACAGGGCGACGCTGCGGATTTCCTGCTTGGTCATAGGCGCTTTGCCGCGCAGGAAGGCTTCGTCCGGCAGTCCATGGACGGGACGCACCCAGAGCCGGGCCTGTTCGTTTTCAATCATCATGACAGCCAGGGCATCCTCAGAGCGGCTGGTAAAATCGGCAGCTGTCCCGCGTAGGATGGTTTCATTGTCATAAGACAAATTGCAGCCAATGGCCACGGATACCGCATCCAGGCCGGCCTGACAGAGTTCCCGGCACAAGGCCGCCGGTGAATCAGATCCACCCGTCAGGACGAAGACTTTCCGGTGCTGGCAGACGGCGGCGACGAGGGATTCCTGGCGGCCGTGGCGGCTGACGACGAAAGCGTCGTTCCATGTCGTCTGCAAGGCCGCGGCAAAATAGACGAGACTGCTGATGCCTGGCATTCGGGTTACCGTGCAGTCGGGAATATCCGTAAGCATGGCGGCGAGACTGAAAAAGCCGACATCGCCCGATACCAGGACGGCCATGGGTCCTTCGTCAGCAGATAGCGAGGCAGCGAGCCGGCAAATCTCGTCGCGCCGGTATGTCGGGACCAGGCGCTTCCCGGAAGAAGCAAAAGGCGCCAGCATCCGCTTGTCGCCGACCAGGATGGGCGATGCCGCAATAGCTGCTTTCGCCTGCCCCGTCAACAAGTCTGGATTGCCAGGACCGGTACCGATAATATAGATGTGCATGGTATGTCTCCTTTCATGGGGTGCAGGGGCGCCCTCGTTGGGCGCCCGCAGGCCGCAGTCCGATCGGACTCAGATGCCGCGACGCGGCCACAGTTTCAAGCTGACAACATCACTTCGAGTAACCCTCGCTCGTAAAAATTCCCTGAACGGGGCCATTTTTCTACAACCTGCGTCTTCCCTATTTGACTGAATAGGTATGCGTAAAAAGCAACCTCTCAGTCAGCTGCGCTGACAGCTCCCCTATGAGGGGAGCCTTGCTCTTGCCTCCCTGGCATGTTGCAAGCCGTAATGCCCCGAACGGGGCCGTCTTTTTGTGACCTGCGCCTCTCCTATTTGACTGAATAGATATGCGTAAAAAGCAACCTCTCAGTCAGCTGCGCTGCCACCTCCCCTATGAGGGGAGCCTTGCCCTTAACCTCCCTGGCATGTTGCAGGCCGTAATGCCCCGAACGGGGCCGTTTTTTGTGACCTGCGCCTCTCCTATTTGACTGAATAGATATGCGTGAAAAGCAACCTCTCAGTCAGCTGCGCTGACAGCTCCCCTATGAGGGGAGCCTTGCCCTAGCCTCCCCTCATAGGGGAGGTGGCTCAAAGAGCCGGAGAGGTTGCTTTTTTGTCATTACTCTCCCCGTTCGATGACGATGACCTTGGCGCCTGTCTGCCGGGCGGCCTCTAATTTCTCTTGGAAACCGCCAGTGCGGCCGGAGTTCTTGGTGACGACGTAGCGGGCGCCGGTCTGGCGGAACATGGCCGCATTGAGTTCTGTCGTGAACGGTCCCTGCATACAGATGATATGAGCTGGCAGATAGCCCAGGCCCAGGGCCCGGTCCAGCGAAGGCCGGACGGGCAGGATGCGGGCATAGAGGCGCTGGGCGTAGTCGGGAAGCTGGGCAAAGGAGTCCAAATCCTTGCTGCCTGTCGTCAAAAAGACAGGGCCCGTCGTATGGCTCAGGACCTCGACGGCTTCGTCGACGGAATGGACGGCGATGCAATCGGCCTGTTCGGCATAGCTGCCGCTTCGCCGTTGTATGCGGCGGTACGGGACGCCGACGGCCCGGCAGGCCTGACGGATATTAGCGGTCACAGCCGTCGCGTAGGGATGGGTCGCGTCGATGACCTGGGCAATGGCTTGTTCCCGAAGAAAGCTTTCCATCTCCCCTTCGTCCATGCGACCGGTCACGACGGTCACGAAGGGACTGTCCGGCACCAGGGAAGCGCCGTATTCCGTCGCCACGGACACATAGGCCCGGATATGACAGTGGTCGGCATAATGGGCCAATTTCCGCCCTTCTGTCGTACCGCCGGCAATCCAGACAGGACTCCTCATAAATGATAACCCCGCGGCGTGACCAGTTTGCCACCGATATTCTTGGTCTGGCTGTTGCCAATGAAGACGGTACAGAACATGTCCAGGTGCATCTTACGCAGTTCGCCCAAGGTCAGGACAGTGACTTCCTGGCCTTCGCGGCCGATGTTGCGGACGATGCCGGCTGGCGTATCGGCCGACTGATGGCGCAAGATGATGTCGCAGGCCTTTTCCAGATAATCGGCCCGCTTCTTGCTGGCCGGGTTGTACAGGCAGATGACGAAATCACCAGCAGCGGCACAGTCGAGGCGATTGGCGATTTTTTCCCACGGCGTCAGCAAATCGCTGAGGGAAATAAGGCACGTATCGGCGACTAAGGGCGCGCCGAGCAGGGCCGCACCGGCACTGGCAGCGGTCACGCCGGGAATGACTTCGATGTCGATATCCTCGCCGGCAGCGACTTCGTGCATGATACCGGCCATGCCGTAAATCCCGGCATCGCCGCTGGACACGATGGCCACGGTCTGGCCTTGCAGGGCCCGGTCCCGTACCATCCGGCAGCGTTCGACTTCCTTGGTCATGCCTGTCGTGACGAATTCTTTACCCGGGAAGTAATGGCGAATCAAATTGATATATGTATCATAACCGACAATGCAGTCGCAGCCATCGAGGATTTCCCGGGCCTGCAAAGTCATGCCCTGCAAGGACCCCGGCCCGATGCCGACGACATAAATGCGATGTTTCATAAAATTTCTCCTCTCAATAATCGAACCGGGCCTGGTAGCGTTCACAGGCTACGGCTACGGTGATGCCGCGGCGACTCTGTTTGGTGACGATGAGTGTCCCCTGATGGCTGGCCAGGACAGCCGCCCGTTCGCAGACGTTATCCGTGCCGACCCTTTCTTTGACGAAATCCGATGCCGTAAAGTCACCTGGAACGGCATTGAGTTCATCGGCCGTAAAGAAGTGCAGCGGCCACTGCTGGGCTTTGGCAAAGGCCAGGAGACCGGCTTCACCTCGTTTCACGTCGATGGAGCTGACGTCAGCAATGGCGTCGGGCGATAAGTTTGCCCGCTGCAGGACGGCATTGACCCAATAGGCGATATCCCTGGCCGTCGTCCCCTTGCGGCAGCCGATACCGACGTGGACGATGACCGGCCGGGCAACGACGGTTGTGCGGAAAACGGGTACCTGGGCTTTGGTCGTGATCACCAGACCGGCATCGCCGTGGAAGGCATAGACCAGGCCCTGCGGCAGCGGCCCTTGCAGGGGAAAGTCACTGTAGACACCGGCAGCGCCCTTCTCCAGCATAGCTGCAGCGAAAGCCTTGGCGTCGGCCAGGGAAGACAGGCGCAGGCCCTGGCGGGCAGCCCATTCATCGACGGCGAACAAGGCGTTGACATCGGTCGCCGTCGTCACGACAGCCTGGCCCTGCAGTTCTTCTGCCAGACGGCGGGCAATGGCATTGGCTCCGCCGATATGGCCGGACAAAAGGGGAATGACGAACTGCCCTTTTTCGTCGATGACCAAGACGGCCGGGTCCAGGTCTTTATGGCGGATAAAAGGGGCAATGGTTCGGACGGCGATGCCCGCCGCGCCGATGAAGACGACGAGCCGCGCCGCTTCAAAAGCCCGGGCCGCTTCGTCGTGGAGATTGGGCGTAAACGGCAGGACTCCTTCCTGGACGACGGCGAATTTCTTCAATGATGCCTGACGGACGTCCCAGCCTTCTCCCCGGAGATGGGCAACGACGCGGCAGCCTAAGGCCGTCCCGGCCTGGGTAAAGGAAAAGACGACGGCTTTCATGATTCCGTCTCCCCTTGGATATGGTCGCCGTACTGCTGCTCGTCCGGAGCGGCCTGGCGGCAGCCATGGGTAAAGGCGGGATGATACAAGAGGCTGCGGTCATAAGCCTGGCCCAGGACCTGTCCTACGACAATGAGAGCCGTCTTGGAAATGCCTTCACGCTGCGCCGTTTCGGCCAACGTGCCGACCGTGCAGGTATAGGTCCGCTCTTCCGGCCACGAAGCCTTATAGACGATAGCCGCCGGTGTATCGGCGGGATAGCCGCCGCGCAGGAGTTCGGCCTGGAGTCCGTCTAAGAGGGACGCGCTGAGGAAAATGACCATCGTCGCCTGATGAGCGGCGTAATCGGCGATTTTCTGCTTGTCCGGCACAGGCGTCCGCCCTTCCATGCGGGTAATGATGACGGACTGGCTGATTCCCGGCAGGGTATATTCGGCCTGGAGGGACGCGGCAGCGGCGCAGAAGGAGCTGACGCCGGGCACGACGTCATAGGCAAGGCCTTTCTGGCTGAGGATATCCATTTGTTCGCGGATGGCACCGTAGACCGACGGGTCGCCCGTATGCAGGCGGACAGTCATCCAGCCCTGGCCTTCCCCTTCTTCCATGGCGGCGATGACCGCTTCCAAGGTCATGCCGGCACTGTCGAGGATACGGCAGTCTTTTTTCGCACAGGCCAGCAGCTGCGGGTTGACCAAAGAGCCAGCGTAAATGATCTGATCCGCTGTTTCCAGCAGTTTCTGGCCGCGGACGGTAATGAGGTCGACAGCACCGGGACCGGCGCCGACAAAATGTATCATCGTAGTTCCCCCTTTGTATGCAATGCAAGAAATGCCTGGGCCCGTGACGACTGTCCCAAGACGCCATAGGCATTGGAAAAGACGACGGCTGCCGTCGGGACCTGGCCGTGGGTCCGCTGATCCATATAGGCCTCGATTTTTTCACAGACTGCGGCCATGACGGGCTCCAGCAGGCCCGTTTCTTTCAGCAGGCGGACGGCTTCGTCCGTCGTCAGGCTGTCGTAGATCTTTTGGGCCACCTCACGGGAAGCGCCGGCAAAAACCGCTTCCAGGGCCAACAGCGTCGTCCGGCCATCGGCATAGCGCGAATGAGTATTCATGATGCCTTGGGCGACTTTGACCAGTTTTCCGATGTGTCCGATGAGAAGGACGTCGGAAAAGCCTTTATAGGCGGCGTAGTCGAGGGTTTCGCCGACATAATTGCTGATAGTCACGCGCGGACTGACGTCGAGGCCCAGATGGTCCCGGCTGAAATCGACGCCGTAATTGCCGAAAAAGGCCAGTAAATGAGCCTGGCCGGCAGCGCGGCGGGAATCCATTTCTGTATGGATCGTATCGACCAGGGCCTGTTCGCTCATGGGGTCGACGATGCCCGATGTCCCCAGGATGGACAGGCCGCCGACGATGCCCAGGCGCGGGTTGAAGGTCTTTTGGGCCAGGCGCTGGCCATCGGGAATGGACAGAGTCAGGCGCAGGCCGCCGGTATAGCCGCACTGCTGGCAAGCCTGTTGCAGGGCTTCGGTAATCATGCGGCGCGGCACGGGATTGATGGCCCAATCGCCGACGGCACAGGCCAGGCCGGGCTGGGTCACGCGGCCGACGCCCTCTCCGCCGATGAGGCTCAGACCAGAAGGCGTCTTTTCGACAGTGCCGTAGACCAACATGCCGTCGGTAATATCCGGGTCGTCGCCACTGTCCTTGCGGATGGCACACGTCGCCGACTGCGGGCCGAAGGAGACGTCTTCCGGGATGAGCTGGAGCACGGTCCCCTGCGGCGTCTGCAGCGACACGGCATCGACGCGGCGCCCGGTCAGGACCATCATGGCCGCCGCCTTGGCTGCCGCAGCGGCACAAGAGCCGGTCGTATAGCCGCAGCGCAGTTTCTTCCCCTCTTTGACAGTGAATAATGACATGGTAATATTCTCTCTTCCTATCTCTCTACAAATCTTATCACGTTTTCCCTAAGTTTGAAGTTTGAAGTGAAACATCACTCCGCAAGACGACAATCGCCGAACGGCCATCACAGGTGGTGACGATGTCCGTATGGACGGCAAAAACATCCCACAGGCGTTCTGGCGTGAGGACGGCCTGAGGTGGTCCGGTGCAGACCAGTCTCCCGTCTTTCATGACGACCACTTCGTCGGCATATTGCCAGGCCTGGTTCATATCGTGGAGAACGACGACGACGGTCTTCTGCCAGCGCTCGTTGATGCGGCGCAGGAGGTCGAGGATGCGCAATTGATGATGCACGTCGAGGTACGTCGTCGGTTCGTCCAACAAGAGGATGGGTGCATCCTGGGCCAGCAGGACGGCCAGCCAGGCCCGCTGCTGTTCCCCGCCGGACAGGTGCTGCATGGCTTGGCCGGCATGGGATTCGAGGCCGACGGCCCGGATAGCCCCTTCGACAGCGTCCCGGTCTTCCCGTCGCGAGCCACTCCAAAGACGGCGGTAGGGAAAGCGCCCCATCCGCACCAACTCGTGGACAGTCACATCCGGCGGCACGTCATGGGTCTGGGTCAGGAAGGCGATTTCCCGCGACAAGGCCTTTCGGGAAAAATCATGGACGTCGCGGCCACCGAGGCAGATAGAACCGCCGACGACGGGAATCATGCCGTTCACGGCCTTGAGAAAGGTACTCTTGCCGCAGCCGTTGGGGCCGATGATGGCCGTCACCTTCCCCTTGGGCAGGCCTATGCTGAAATCATGGAGTATTGTCCGCCGGCCGCGGCAGACGACGAGATTCCGGACCGTAATGGCATCAGCCATGACTCACACTTCCTTCCGCAAGAGAAATAAGAAAAACGGCGCCCCGATGAAAGCCATGATGATGCCTACGGGCAATTCAGCCGGCGCCAGGATCAGCCGGGCTGCCGTATCGCTCAAGGTCACCGTCGCCACGCCGAGGATGGCCGCCCCCGGGATGAGATAGCGATAATCGGACCCGACCAGGAGGCGCACGATATGGGGTACGATGAGGCCGACGAAGCCCAGCAGGCCGGCGACGCTGACGGCACTAGCCGCCAGCAGGGCAGCCACCGCCGTCAGGCCCAGGCGGGCGCCTTCGACAGACAGGCCCAGGCTGCGGGCCATGTCGTCGCCGAGCTGGAGCAGGTTGAGGTAATAGGCCCCGATTCCCGACAGAATCAAGCCGATGACCGTATACGGCAGAATCGTCGTCACGTCTTTCCAGCTGCTAGCAGCCAGGCCGCCGACCATCCACAACAGGGCTCCGTGGACGCGGTCACTGTAAAAAATGAGGATGCCCGAAATGATAGCGCCCAGGAAGGCCGACACGGCGACACCAGCCAGGATGATGCGCACCGGCCGGATGCCGTCTTTCCAGGCCAGGAGATAAATGAGGACGGCTGCCGCCATGGCCCCGAGGAAGGCGGCCGGCGTCATCCAGAAGAGGTATGCCGGCCAGACGATGAGGACGACAATGCCCGCCAGGCCGGCACCGGATGAAATGCCGATGATATGCGGGTCGGCCAGGGGATTGCGCATGACCGCCTGGAGGATGGCGCCGGACAAAGCCAGATTCGCCCCGACCAGGGCCCCCGTCAGGGTCCGGGGCAGGCGGATATTCCAGATAATCTGATCGGCCGTCCGGATCGACGGCTGCCAGAGGATATGGATGACGTCAACCGGCGTAATCGCCGCAACGCCCTGCAAGATGGATAGGATCAGGCCGGCCAGGGCCAGGACGGCAAAGGCGCCCAGCACGAGCCAGCGCCAAAGCGTGCGGTGACGGCTGGCGACACTATTCATGAACGGCCTCCGGATAGACCAGATGGGCCATATAGGCGACGGCTTTCGGATAGTCCAGGCCCGGATTGAGGAGGAAATATTTTTCCGGCAGGACATAGACCCGGCCGGCCTTCACGGCTGACAGGGACGCCCAGGCCGGATTGCCCTTGATGTCTTCCTGGATGCGCTTTTCGATTTTATCCGACGAACCCATAGAGGTCAGGAAAATGACGTCCGGGTCGGCCTGGACCAGTCTTTCCATGCTGTATGGGATGCGCGTCGTCTGGCCATCCGTCGCAGCATCAGCAGCGATATTCTGTAAATGCAGGAGCTGGGCCATATCGCCGGCAATACTCGACGGCAGTTCGACGCTGACCGAGCTGGGCGTAGCGTGGATGATGGCGACCCGCTTCCCCTGGGCCGGTACGGCATCGGCGATGGCCTGGACGGCCTGGTCCAGTTCGGCTTCCTTGCCCTTGGCCGCGTCTTCTTTGCCGTATACTTTGCCGATGATATCGAGGTTGCGCTTGACGTCGTCATAGGTCTTGGTCTTGAGGACCAAAACGGGAATATGGCTTTCTTCCAGCTGGGCCGCCAATTTCGCATGGTGGTCGGCGCTGGCAATGACCAAATCCGGCTGGCAGGCCAGGACCTTTTCCAGGCTCACGTTGTAGACCGGGCCGACATCCGGCACGGCTTGATACTTCGCCGGCAGGGACGCATCTTCCGCTTTGACCGCCGACCGTCCGGCCAGGTCCCCATCGACAGCCGCGGCAAAATTGAGGAGTGACGTCGACAGGACGACGACGCGCTGCGGTTTCTCAGGCAACGTGACAACCGTCCCCCTATCGTCGGTCACGACGGCATAGGCTCCAGATGAGCTGCCGCCTTGAGTAGCCGCGTTCTGCGGCGCACACCCTGCCAGAACCAGCAGGCAAAAAGCGACGATGAGCAGACAAATTTTTTTCACCGTAAAGGCACCTCCTAAAACTTTTTCTTCACGCCGACCTGCCAGTTGCGCCCGGCAGCCGGATAATTATGGTACAGATCATAGGCCTCGTCGTTGAGGTTGTTGACTTTGACATACATCGTCGTCGCCGCATCAGGCGAATACGATGCGCTGACATTCCAGACGACATAGGAATTATTGCGGTAATACGTATCGTTGCGTCCGGTCCCGGCAGTCATATCGGCGCCAGCCTGCCATTTACCGCTGTGGTAATGGATGCCGGCGTGATAGCCGTTGGGCTGGTTATACGTCGTATCGAAAGTAAGGCCTGCCCCTTTATCCACTTTCGTGCGGATGTAGGAATAGCCCCCTTCATAATCCCATTTATCGTTGACTTTCTGCTTCCACGTCAGCTCGAAGCCGCGCTTGTCCTCTTCGTTGAGGTTTTCCGCTTCCGAGTAGCTGGACGTGCGGTTCCAGCGGATGACGTTTTCCAAATTGCTGTGGAAAATGCTGCCTTCGAGGCTCGTCTTGGGACCGGCCTGATACTGGAAGCCCAGGGTCTGGGTATAGCCTTCTTCAGGCTGCAAGTTTTCGTTGCCGTGCGACGTCGAGGTAATGTAGAACTGGTCGTTCAGGCGGGGCGGCGAAAAGACGCGGCCCCATGAGGCATAGACGTTGAAGGCGTCATTGGCCTTATAATTCATGGCCAGGCGCGGCGTCTGGTGCGACCCGAAGGTACTGTTCCGGTCCCAGCGCAGGCCCGGCGTGACGGTGAACTTGCCGAAGGTCAGGGCATCTTCGGCATAGAAGGCCTGATTATGACGTTTTTTGTCGATATAATGGGCTTCATAATTGGTCCCCATGTCTTCCGTCCATTCGGCACCGGCCGTCACATGCTGATGCGAGCCGAGCTGCCAGTTATCCTGCCATTCCAGGCCCTGGGTGCGGGTGAAATAATGGTTGGACCAGTACGTCCGCTGGTAATCATTGAAATAGCGCAGGAAACCCGGCTGGGCTGTCTGCTTCTTAAAATGATAAGTCACACTGTAGTCGTTGACCAGCCGGTCGATGGGCTTATTCGCCGTCAGGTACCAGCCGGCCGGGTCGGCTTTATACGTCGAACCGTGGCCGTGATAGTCCTGATGATAGGCTTTCACCGTCAGCGACGTCTGGTCCGTCAGGTCCTGGTCCAGCCGCAAGGATAAGGACTTCTTGGCGATGTCGCCGCGGGAATGGTCCGTATTGGCCCCGTGAGGAAAGGCATAGTACTCCCGCTGTTCCAGGCTGCCGCTGACAAGCCAGCTCGTCGCACCGGCCCGGCCGCTGTCGGTCAGGGTGTAGCCGTGCATCCCCCAGGAGCCGGTATAGGCATCGAGGGACGATTCGCGACGGTCCCCTTTCTTGGTGACGATATTGATGACACCGCCGACGGCACCGCTGCCGTAGCGGACGGAGCCACTGCCCTTGGTGACTTCGATGTGATCGATGGCCCCGATGCCGGGCAGACTGGCCAAATCGACGCTGCCCCGGCCATAGCCGGAACCCTGGGCGTTAGCCAGGCTCTGGCCGTCGACGAGGATCAGGACCCGGTCGTCGCCATTGAGTTTGACATACGAGGAAATACCGGGCACCATTTCGTTGACCGTTACGCCCGTGACGCGCTGCAGGGCCTGCTGGACCGTCGTATCCTGGTGGGCTTCCATGTTTTCCGCCGTAATGACGGTCGTATTCGATTGGCTGGGCGGGATGGTCGGTGTGGGTGGAACTATCTTCGCTTCCGATAACTTTACGGGAATTTTTTTCCGCAAGGCGTCAAGAATATCGGCGACGGCATCGGGTACCTGGAGAGTCCCAGCCGGAGCGGCTGCCTCGTTCTTCCCCGGCCCGGCAGCCCGTACCGTACCGCCCGAGTCCCGGCCGGATTGGCTGGCAGATTGGGGCTTCCCTGCCAAGGCGGGGGGCCGGGAGACAGTCCCGGAGCCTGTCGAAGCGCCCCCTTCCCGGCGGGCCTGGGATATGGTCCCATAGGTCATCCCATCGGCAGCGGTTCCCATCTCGTCAGGATTAGTCGAAGCAACTTCGCCGGCAGCCATGGCGCCTGATGCTTCAGCCCTGCCTTCTGGGTCAGCGGCGCCGCCCAGGTCCTCATCGGTCCCTGCCGCATCACGGCCGCCGGCGCCGGCCAGATCTTCTGCATTGTAGACCATGACCTCGGTCACGCCGGCCTGACGCGTATACTGCTGGAACAAGGTAAAGAAACCACCGGCTGCCAGGGCCAGGTAGACGGCAGCGTGGAGCGATACGGAGGCGCCGGCAGCGATGCGTCCCCGTTTCCCCTTCCAGGGCTTCACGGCTGGTCCCCTTTCTCAGCAGCCAGGCCGATACGGGTGATGCCGGCCCGCTTCAAATCGTCGAGGACATCGGCGACCTGGCCGTAATCAAGGCCCCGGTCGGCACAGAGAACGACGTAGAACGCGCTGTCCTGAGCCTGCTGATCCCGGGCGGAGGCAATCAGTTCTTTTTCCTGGACGGGCTGACCGTCGAGCCACAACGACCCGTCAGTCTTCAAGGTCACGACGTACGGCGCCGACGGCTGGGCCTGGGCAGCCGAAGCCCGCGGCAGCTGGACACCCAGGCTGTGCAGGTCGACCATGGACAGGGACGTCATCATGAAGAAGACCAGCAGGAAGAACATAATGTCGATCATGGGGATAATCATAATCGAAGGCCGCTCGAACTGGCGGCGATTGCGTAATTGCATGGTCACTGCCCCACTTTCTCAGCCATCGTTTCCAGCGCCGAAAAGCACAGTTCCATGTCGGTAATGATGCGGTCCAGGCGCTGCGTGAAATAGGCGTGGACGGCCAGGGCCAGGATGGCCACGCAGAGGCCGAAAGCCGTGGCGATGAGGGCTTCGCCGACGCCGCCGGTAATGGCGATGGCCTGGCCGGACTGGATGTTGAGGACACTGAAGGCGCGAATCATGCCGCTGATTGTCCCCAAAAGCCCCAAGAGCGGCGCCATGGTGACGATGACCGACAGATAATAGAGGCGGTTGCGCAATTTCGCAATGAAGATGCCCGACTGCATCTCGACGAAGGCCTTGACGTCAGGCCCAGCCTGGCCCTGGAAGACCTCCTGCAAGATGAGGGGCAGTCCGCCATGAGCTCCGGCAGCCAGCTGCTGTGCCTGGTCGCAGCGCCGCAGTTTCATCTGCGTATAGAACTGTTCGGCAAAGGCCTTCCCGGCGTCCATGTTCCCATAGAACAAAGCCCGTTCGATGCCAATATAGCCGACGAAGAGTGAACAGGCCAGGAGCAGGTACATGACCGGCCCGCCTGCCTGAAATAACTGAAATCCCTTTAAAATCGCTTCCATTATGACCTCCTGTCCGGCCTGGCGAAGCGCCGAACAGAGGTACAAATAGAAAAGGAGCCGCCTTTAGCTGACAGCTCCTCCAAGTAACTTTCCATACAATCTCCTTCCCATCGCTCGCAGGTCTATCGGTGATTATCCGTCAGGCAGTTCTTCTGGCTTGGCTTCATGGCCCTGGCTGCGCCTTCCCATACCTCCGTACAGTGACGTCGTTGCAGCCTGGCTCCACCCTACAGCGGCGGGACCGCGCCGGCATCGGACCGGCTTCTCTATTGAGTCTGTGACACCTGACTTACTTCAAACTTACAAACATAACTATATCATGCCCGGCGTCAGACTGTCAATGAAGGGCCTGGCCGTCCATTCCGGCCGTCGTGACTTCAACGGTCACGACGCTTCCGGTCTCGCTTTTCTCCCATTGGAGAATCTGGCAAGTCCCTTGAGGGCAGACGGCGGGCCAATCATTGATCCAGCTCAGGAGACTGGCAAAGGTACCGGCCAGGACCAGGGTCTGCCGGCCGGCTTCGCGGCCCGACTGTTGCCACGACAGAAGCTGGATGTCCCGGGCCGCCAGGGAGGCCGTTACATCGGGGACGCCGTCACAGCCAGCAGGCGCCGGTACCGGCCGCGGCCGCCACGAACGGGCATACGGCGCTAACTGGCGATGGACGCCTTGCCATCCCTGCCAGGCCTGATACGACGAGACGGCAAAAAGAGCGGCTCCCACGGTCAGGATGGCCAGGATGGGAAAGGCCCGCTGCCAGTCAACCCGTTTTCGCCACGCCTTCACGGCAGGTCACCTCCAGCGCAAAGGGAATCCCCTGGCCCATATCGGGCTTCATCCTGGCAACGGCCGCCTGGCCGAGGCCCTGCTGCTGCAAGGACCGCTGCCACTGCTGCGGCGTATCCGGTGAGGCCGTCCGGCCTTCGATGACGACCCGGCCGGACCGGCTGCTGACCTTTTCGACGGCGACTCCCTCCGGCTTAGACCCGGCCAAAGCCACCATCAGGGACGGCGATAAGGGGCCAGCCGGCCGCTCCTTTGCAGCCCGTTCCACCTGTGCCTGGCCGCGGCGGATTGCTTCGTTTCCCTGCCGTATCTGTTGCTGCAGCGGGTACAGGCAGTCCGTATAATAGGCCTTTTCCCGGTGCAGCTGGTACTGGAAAAAGAGGCCTGCCCCCAAACAGACCGTCAGTATCAGGAGCAAGCCCAGACAGGCCGGCCGCTGCCAAAGCCCGTGGTGCTGGCGGTATCCCAAGGGCAAGAGATTGCATTTCATGATCATCCCTCCTCATAAGAAAGCCAGCATGGCCGTGGCCTGGGTCAGCTGGCAGTCCTCCATCAGGCAGCGAACAGCCGGACTCGGCCCGGCCGGCTGCCAGTCTTCCGCACCGGCCCCTTCGGGAAGCCAGCGGAAAGGCGGCAGGTCCGCCGGCGGCACAACCGCTTGTACCTCATAAGCCAGGGGCAGGCCATCTTTCAGGCGGATCCGGTGCTGCTGTCTATCCGGCATTTCCTGGAAGACCAGCATCCCCGTACCGGAAGGCCAAAGGCGTCCCAGGAAAGCGGGCAGCAAGTCGATGGACCGGATGACAGCCCCGGCATCATGGCAGGCCTTACAGATAGCGGCGACACCTTCCTTGGGATAGGCCCCGACGGTCCAGTCATAAAGGCCGCCATCACCTTTGGCCGGACAGGCTGCCTCGAAGGCATAGGCCCGCCCTTCCTCACTGACCAGGCCGGCCCCGGCAATGAGGGCATCCGCTTCCTGTCGGTCCGGCGTCCCCAGGGACAGGCGTTTCCAGAGCACGCCCGGCCCGCCCAGGAGCAGACGCAGGTGCCAGCCGGCCAGGCCATAGCGCCGCAGGAGGCCGGGCAGACAGGCCTGTACTGCAGTTTCCCGTCCCATCCAGTCCGGGTCCCGCTTCGCTTCATAATCCCAGTGACCCTGGCGGAAAGCGACGCCTCCATACCAGGTCCGTTTCGTCTTTAATAGATGGACAGACTGTCCATTCAGCCACAAACAGGCATTTTGTTGCCACCACATACGCTCACCTCTCTCGTTAATTCACATACTGGCAGCGGTGCAGCACAGGCCGCCCCTGCTCATCGGCACGGACCTCGAAGCGGAGGCCGCACGTCTGCTGGACCGCCGAGTCTGGCACGGCCGCCTGGGCCTTCAAGAAACCACCGGCCACTGCACCGGCCGGCTGATACCGGCAGCGCACGGAAAGCTGTTCTCCCTGAGAAGCCAGGCCTTCTGCCTGCGGCACGGGGATAGGCCTTCCCTGGAGGAAATCATCGGGATGCCGACAGAGCTGGTCCCAGCCTTCATGGAGGGCACTTTCTGCTAAATAGGTCAGCCGCACCGTTTCTTCGTAAGTCCGGGCCATCTGGAAATGCTTCCACGCCAGGGACGCCGCCGTCAGGGACAGGCTCAAAGCCAGCAGGGCCACGGTTACGATAGAAAAAGAAAAGAAACCGTTTCGTTTTTTCATAGCTCACCTTCGTTCAAAGGCCATACGGCAAACTGCACGGGCCGGGACAAGCCGCTCCGCTTTTCTTTCAGGAGGAAGGCGACCTGGACAGCCCGGCCTGTCCGGGAGAAAAAGGGCTGGCCGTCGAGAGGCAGGATGGCTAGAAAACGGCCTTTCACCGTACTGCCGCCGCCCGTCAGGGGCTGATAGCGGCCATCACTGAGGCGGACATACAGGCTTTGATGGCGGACGGCAAAGCCCCTGGCCGTGCCCTGGGACGTGTGGAACCGGACCTCCGCCGGCGCCACTTCCACCTCCTGGCCGTAGCGCAGGGCCTGGAACAGCGTTTCTTCCACGTTGACGTGCTGCCGCAGCAAGGCTTCTTCAATCTGACAGCGCCGGTCCAGCCGGGCCGTCTGTCCGGCCAGGGGCAGCAGGGCCGTCAGGGTCAGGGCGGACAGGCTCAAGGCCAGGAGCACGTCTAAGAGAATCCAGCCGTTCTTCTCCGGTCTTTTCCGGCGCCAGGAGCCGGCAGGAAACACGGAGCCCATGGTCATCACCTGCCTCTACATACCGTAAAATCAGGCCGCCATCCCGTTCGGTCTGCTGAGAAACCACTTCATAAGACCGGCCCTCCAAGACGACGCGACTGGGCGGCGGACAGCCGCCTTCCCAGGCTTCCATAACCTGCCGGCAGACCATGGCGGCCAGCTGCCGCTGCCGGGCCTGCTGATGCCATTGGATGGCCTGGAGCGAAAGGCCCAGGGCCGTCATGAGCAGACAGGCCCCGATGAGCAGGCCAGCCAGGCCGTCGGCGAAGAACAAGAAGCCATTGGCTTCAGGCCAGGCGGATGCGCCCGGTCTGAGCCGCCACGACGATAGAGCGCTCATAAGCCCCATCGGGCGCCGTGATGACCACAGACATCGTATGCTGCGGACGACCATCGACATCAAAGCACACATCTCCTTTCGTCACTTGCAGGCCTGGCGGATAAGGCCGTTCCTTGATCCGGACGTAGCCTTCCTGGAGGACGTAGCGGTCTCCTTCCAGGACCAGTTTCCAGCGGCCGCTGCCCTGGTTGTTGCCGACACAACGCTGCCGGACCTGCTGTATATCCAGGGCCATTTCCCGCGCCAGGCCATCGACGGCCTGATGGCTGCGGCTGCGCTGGCTCCCGGTCAGGCACAATCCCAGGTACAGCACCAGCAATCCCGCAGCCAGCATCAAGCCGGTCAGGCTGAGGAAGCCGTTTCCCTTCACCATAGCCAGCCTCCTGGCCACCACGACGGGAAAGGCCCCTGGGCCAGCCACCAGCCCAGCAGGAGGAACGGGCCGAAGGGAATGACAGAGGCCCCTTTCCAGCGCCGATACACCAAGGCGGCCGGTGCAGCCAGGCAAAAGGACGCGACCAGCATGACCCAGGCGCCCCAGTCGGGGCAGCCCGGCGACAAGGCCAGGGCCAGTTTGATGTCGCCGCTGCCGATAGCGCCGGGCCAGAGGCCATAGAGGACCAGGAAAAAGGCGGCGACGCCGACAGAGACCGGCCAAAACGGGCGCACTAAGCCGGCATATCCGGCCAGGCCGTTGCCCAGGGCCAGGGCCAGGACGGGAGCGTCGGCAATCCAGCAGCGCCGGATATCGGTGTAGCAGATCCAGGCCGTACAGCCTGCGGCCGTGCCATACCAGAGGAACAGTTCAGGCCACTCCATAGGCTCAGCCCTTCCCTTCCTGGGCCGACGCCGCATCGGACGAAAAATGCTTGTTGTTATAGTCGGCAGAGACGACGCCATTGGCTATCTGATATTCCCCTTTGTCCGGCGTGAGTGGCTTGAACTGCAAGTACTGCTTGCCATCGCTGTCCTTGGTCACTAAGTCGTCGATACTGGCCGGAAAGACGCCGTGGTCGATTTCATAGAGAGCGGCAGCATTGCTGATGGTCCGGATATCGGCTTGTACCTTGGCTTCCTGGGCCGTCTTCGTCGCCGAAGAGAAGCGCGGTACGGCAAAGGAGGCGAAAATGAGGACCAGGGATACACAAATCAACATTTCCAACAGAGAAAAACCATTGCGAGTCTGCATAGTAAAAACTCCTTTCATCAAGTCACAACGCTGGATGCCATATCCAGCAGGGGTAAGAGGAAACAAAGAATCAAAAAGCCCATCAAAGCCCCGGTCAGCAAGAGGACGACCGGCCCGAGCCAGCGCTGCAGCCGGCCGGCCAGCTGTTGGAGGCGGCTGCCGTAATAGCGGGAAATCGATGCCAGGGCCTCATCGTACCTGCCGGTCATTTCCCCGACGGCCAGCATGGTTTCGACATAAGGCGTGCCGAAACGGCCGGCGTGGACGGCCTGGCTGAAGGCACAGCCCCGTTCCAGCAGCAGCCGGGCTTGCAGGATATACTGCCAGAAAAGGCGCGACGGCACGACGGCAGCGGCTTCGGGCAGACTGTCCAGCAAGGGGATGCCGCCGGCCAGCTGGACGGCCAGGATCTGGCTGAACCGCTGCCAGGCCCAGACGAGGACCCAGGTCTGGAGCCAGGGCAGGCGGAAAAATTGCCATTCCAGTTCCAGCCGCCATTTGGCCTGCTGCCAGGCCCAGCACAGGACGAGGAGGCCGACGGTCAGCCCGGCCAGGCCATAGACGCCGTAATGGCGCAAGGCGCCCATGGCGGCCAGCAGATACTGCGTCCCTTTTGGCAGGGGGACGGCCAGCTGGTCCATCATATCCGTAAAGACAGGGATGATGAAAAGGCACGCTCCTGCCGTCAGCAGGATCAGGCAGACCAGCAGGAAGGCCGGATAGGCCAGGGCCTGGACGAGGAGGCGCCGCTCCTTCCCCTTGGTTTCATAGAAATCGGCCAGGACACGGCAGAGTCCTTCGAGGTTCCCTGTCTGCTCGCCGGCCCGGATAAGGCGGCAGGCCAACTCGGGGAAGGCCCGGCACTGGTCCATGGCCTGGGATGGACAGACGCCCTGCTCCATCTGCAAGGCCGCCAGATGGAGCGGACGGCGATAGCGGCCCGGCATGTCGGCCATCAGCAGCTGCCAGGCCTGGACCAGCGGGATGCCGCTGCCGACGAGGGTTGCCAGCTGGCGAAAGAAAAAGGCCAGCAAGGTCACGGGCAGCCGTGCGGTCCGGCGCCTCATAAGGCCCCTCCGGCCCGGCAGCGGCGCAGGGCCTGGTCCATCGTCCGCATACCGGCAGCGGCACCGGTCTGCATGACCGTCGGCAGCTGATATTCTTTGCCGCTGCGGATGAGCTGGACTACGGCCGGCGTGCGCACGAGGACCTCCCGGACGATTTCGACCTGCCCCTGCCCTTCCAGCCGGCGCTGGGCCAATACGGCCTGCAGTACCATGGCCAGGCGGTAGCGGACTTCCTGCCGGGCATCGCCGCTGTAAGCCCCGGCAATGCGGCTCACGGCCTGGGCCGCGGACGGCGTGTGCAGCGTCGACAAGACGAAGTGCCCCGTTTCAGCAGCCATCAGGGCCGCATCCATGGCCGGCCGGTCGCGCATCTCACCGATGAGGATGACGTCCGGGTCCTGGCGCAGGGCCTGGCGGATGCCCTCGGCAAAGTCCGGGAAATGCGTTCCCAGTTCGCGCTGCGTAATCAAGGAGGCCTTGCCCTTTTCGACGTATTCGATAGGGTCTTCCAAGGTGATGATGTGGCACGGCCGCCGTTCATTGATGGCCTGCAAGATGCGCCACAAGGCCGTCGTCTTGCCGCTGCCCGTGGGACCGCAGACCAGGACCAGGCCCTGTGTCAGCCGGCTGAGGCGCTCCAGCAGGGGCCCGTCGCCATCCGGCGGCAGGGACGCCAGGGGATAGAGGAAGCGTATCGTCGCGTGGAGGCCGGCGTATTCCCGGCAGACATGGAGGCGGCAGCGCAGGGACCGGCGCCAGGAAAAGGCGCCATCCCCCACTTCGTCCCGGGTCCAGCCGACAGCGTGCAGCAGGCAGCGCACGTCGTCTTCGGACAACGGCGGACCGGGAAAGGAACAGAGGCCCTGGGCCAGGCGAAGCATGGGCGGCCGCCCCGTCTGCAAGTGAAGGTCCGCCGCCTGCTGACCGATGGCCTTTTCCATCAGTGCCGTTACGTCCATCGGGCCTCACCACCTTCACAGATGCGGCGTATCTCTTGTTCATCGGTCCAGCCGGCCGCCAGGACCCGGGCGATGACATCGGTCAGGAGGACAGCCCCATCGTTCCGGGCCGCTTCAGTCAGGGCAGCGACGCCGGCACGGCTGCGGATGGCCGTGCGGAGATGACGGCCGGCCGGCACGACTTCACACAGACAGAAGCGGCCTTCATAAGTCCCTGCTTTGGTTTTCCGCCGGACCAGGCGCTGCGATACGACGCCCGCCAGGGCATCGGCTGCCAGATACGGGGCGATGCCCATATCGGTCAGGCGGATTACAGCTTCAACGGCACTCGGCGCATGGAGGGTGCTGAAGATGACGTGTCCCGTCAAAGCGGCCCGCACGGCAATGCGCGCCGTCTCGCTGTCACGGATTTCGCCGACGACGAGGATATCCGGGTCCTGGCGCAGCAGGGCCCGCAGGCCGTCCTGGAACATCATGCCCCCTTTGGCCTGGACCTGGCTTTGGGAAACGCCTTCCATGAGGATTTCCACCGGGTCTTCCAAGGTCGCAATACTGACGGAATCATCCTGGATCTCATGGAGGGCCGCGTAGAGGGTCGTCGTCTTGCCGCTGCCCGTCGGGCCGCAGATGACGATGAGCCCCTGGCGGCAGCGGATGAGTCTTTCCAGGCAGCGCCGGGCCTGGTCATCCATGCCCAGGGCCGAAAGGTCCAGGGGGATGCGCTGGCCGTCGAGGATACGGATGACGACCTTTTCGCCGCGTACCGTCGGCAGTGTACTGACCCGCAGGTCCAGGCGGCGATTCCCATCCTTCCAGACGATGCGCCCGTCCTGGGGCAGGCGGCGGTTGGCAATATCCAGGCCGGCCAGGACTTTGATGCGGCTCACCAGTTTCTCCAGGCTGCTTTTGTGGAGATACCCAGCCTGACAGAGGACGCCGTCCCGGCGCCAGCGGATGCGGACGGCGTCGTCCATGGGTTCGATGTGGATGTCACTGGCCCCGGCGGCCAGGGCGTCTTGCAATAACTTGTTTACGTCCATAAAAAAATCTCCTTTCCATAGCTAGCATAGCATGGAAAGGAGACGGTCTGACAAAATTTAATCGTTCTCTAATGGAAAATCGGAAAATTTAAGGATTCCTTAATCTTCCGCTTCGTCCTGCGTTTCTTTGTTGCGGATTTCACTGAGTTTTTCCGCTAATTCATGGAAGGTCTTCTGATAGAGCTCTTCCTTCTTCTTTTTTTCTTCGCCTGCATCGATGGTCTTCGCCATTTGTTCCCAAAAACTCATAGGTAATTCCCCCTTTGATAAAAGATAAAGTAACGATAATATTGTCTTTATTATACGGCAAAGGGATAGTCTCATGCAAGGGATTCCCCCCAATTACCAGCTGTTGCGGTGGCGCCAGAAAGACGGCATGAGGATGGCCAGGACCGGAAAGGCTTCCAGCCGGCCCATGAGCATGGAAAAGCAGAGGGCGACCTTGCTGAGCGGCGGCAGGGCCGAACAAGTCGCGGTCGCGCCGAACTGGCCGAAGCCCGGTCCGCAGCTGCCCATCGTCGATACGCTGAGGCCGATGGCATCGAAGATGGCCACGCCGTCAAAGACTAGGATGAACGTCCAGAGGACGCCGAGCATGGTATAGACGAAGAAGAATCTGGCCACGCCGTAAATGAGGTCCATCGAGAATTCTTCGCCATTGGAACGGATGTGCAGGACCAGGTTGGGATGCATCTTCTGACGGATGATGGCAGCAAGGGTCTTGACCAGCAGCATGATACGCGTGACCTTCAGGCCGCCTGTCGTCGAACCGGCGCAGCCGCCGACGAACATCAAGACCAGGAGGATGAACTTCGAGAAGACCGGCCACTGGTCGAAGTCGTTGGAGACAAACCCCGTCGACGACGAAATGGACACGGACTGGAAAAAGGCCTGGCGCAGGGCTTCGACGCCATCCCATTGCTGGGCTAAGACGAGGTCGAGGCTCATCGCCGCCGTCGCCACGACGACGATGGCCAGATAGACGCGAAATTCCGTGTCGTCCAGGATGACTTTAAAGCCCTTCTGCCAGGCGGCGACGTACATGCCGAAGTTGGCACTGCTGATGAGCATGAAGAAAGAAAGACACAGTTCAATAACGGGGCTGTGGAAATGGGCCACACTGTCATTATACGGCGAAAAGCCGCCCGTCGCGATGGTCGCGAAGGCATGGTCGGCGGCGATGAGGAACGGCATGCCGCAGAGCATGAAGACAAGCGTCGAAACAATCGTAAAGGCGACATACACCGTGAACAGGGCCTTGGCCATTTCCTTGATGCGCGGCAAGGTCCGGTCCGACCGGGGACCCGTGCTTTCGGCGTTGAACATGTGGACGATGCCCTTGCCGAACTGCGGAAAGACGGCGATGAAGATGACGATGATGCCCAAGCCGCCGAACCAGTGGGTCAGGGCCCGCCAGAGGACCAGGCTGGCCGGCAGGCCTTCGATGTCGTCGATGACCGTCGCCCCCGTGCCGGACAGGCCGGAAATACATTCAAAGATGCTGTCCAGGACGGACAAATAGCCGCCGGCGGCATAGGGAATCATCCCCAGCAAGGTAATCATGATCCAGCCCAGGGCCGTAATGGCCACGCCTTCGCGGACAGTCAGGCTGTCGGTCGGCCGATGGCCCTGCCCCATGAACAGGCGCCCCAGGAAGAGACTGATGACGATGGCCACCAGGAACGCCATGAGGCTGCTTTCCCCATAAAAAAGGGCGACAACAAAGGGAATCATCAGAGCCAGGCCGCAGGCCTGGGCCAATTTCCCCAAGACGAATAAAATAATCCGTATATTCATGATGCACCTCCTACCAGCGCCGCCGCAGATACCCGAATGCGGTCTGGATGACGACGAGGAAGGAAAAGATTTCGACGCGTCCTAAAATCATGAGGAAACTGCAATAAATCTTAGTCCATGCCGGCAAGACAGAGACATCGGCTACGCCAAAGAGGTCCATCGTCGAACCGACACTGGACAGGCAGCCGACGGCCATGCCCATAGCCTGCATGGGCGTGACGCCGGACAAAGAGATGATCAGCATGGAAACAAAAAACGTCGCCATGAACAGGAAAAAATAACTGAGGACGCGGCTGATGATCTTCATGTCGACAGGGACGCCGTCGACCTTCAGGGAAATGACCATATGCGGATGCAGGGTCCGGCGCATTTCCTGAGCCGCCATCTTAAAGAGGACCATGAAGCGCATGACCCGGAGGCCGCCCGTAGCCGAACCGATACAGCCGCCGACAAAGGCCAATGCAAAGAGGACGTATTTATCAAATTCCGGCCAGTACTGATACGATGCCGAGGCAAACCCGCTGGTGCTGCTGAAGGACAGGACCTGGAAAAAGCCGTAGCGCAGGTTGTCCCAGCCGTCATAGACGCCGAAACGCCATAAATGGAAAGACACGACGAGCCCTGCGGCCACCAGGACCGCCAGGAAGACCTGCAGCTCCGCATCCTTGAAGAGTCCCTTGAAATCGCGCCGTTCCCAGCCCTTCCAGTAGAGCAGGAAATTACCGCTGGCCAGGAGCATGGAGACGGCACCGACGGCTTCCAGGGCCAGGCTGTCATAGCGGGAAAAATCGAAGAGGGCGTCGCCGCCGCTGGTCGACATGGTCATGAACCCCTGGTTGATGGCCATTCCCAAAGGCAGGCCGGCCAGCCAGTACAGGAGCATGGAAAAGGCCGTAATGGCCAGGTAGATGCGTCCGGCCTGGCGGGCCGCTTCCTGCATGCGGGCGACCATGGGACTGAAGGCCACGCTCTGGTGAACCGACAGGGTCAGGCCGAAACAGCCGCTGACCTGGGGCATGACCGAAACTAGCATGAGGATGAAATTGAGGCCGCCGAGCCATTCCATGAGGCTGTGCCATAACAAGAGGGACTGCGGCAGGGCTGCCCCGCCATCAGCCAGGCACGACGTCCCCGTCGTCGTAAAAGCCGACACACTTTCAAAGAAGGCATCGACGGGCGACGCAAAGATACCGGCCATGACGTAGGGAATCATTCCCAAGAGGCCCAGTAGGAACCAAGCCGCCACCATGTACCACGCTCCCTCACCCGGTCCTAAATGGCGTTTATGATGGCGGCCGCGGTAACGGCAAAAGGCCGCTACGACCAGGGCAGCTGCCAGAGCCGGGACGAAATAAACGATACCCGCTTCCCCCCACCATAAGGCGGCCAACAGAGGGATAATCAAAGCCAGACCGTTGATCAGAGCCAGGCGGCTGACGAGATAAAAGACGATACTGCGGTTCATGATTATTCCCTGCCTTTGAAGTACTTCATGACCTTCTTGGAGTACTCGGTCTGGATGAAGAGGATGATCCGGTCCCCGGCCATGAGGACAGACTGGCCATTGGGGATATAGGCTTCGCCGTCGCGGACATAGGCGCAGACCAGACATTCCTTGGGCAGGCGGACATCCATGAGGCGTTTACCGGCTACGGGAGCCCCGTCCTGTACGATGACTTCCACCGCTTCGGCCTTGGCCCCTTCCAGGAGGGAAACAGAGACGACGCCGCCGCGGCGGGCAAAGGCCAGGACTTCACTGGCCGACAAGAGGCGCGTCGACAAGACGATGTCGACGCCGACTTTTTCCATGAGGTCGCTGTATTCGATGCGCGATACGCGGACGATGGTCTTCTTGGCGCCCAGATGCTTGGCGATGAGGGCCAGCATGAGGTTCAGCCGGTCGTCATCGGTCAGGCAGATGACGACGTCTGCATCGGCGATGCCTTCCTGTTCCAACAGGTCGATATCCGTACCGTCGCCGTAGATAGCCAGACCATTGTCCAGGAGCTCGGCCGCCTGACGGCAGCGTTCGCGGTCTTTATCGAAAATCTTGACCTTGATGCCTTCCTTATCGAGCATGGGCGCCAGAAAGCGGCCGGTCCGGCCGGCACCGATGATGATGACCCGTTCGACCATTTTCGTATCGCTGGGAACGAAGTTCTTGCTGAATTTCTCGATGGCCTTGGGATCGCCGATGAAGTAGGCATTGTCCCGCGGGAACAGGCAGTCATCGCCGTGAGGGATGATCATGCGGTGGTCGCGGAAAATCATGCCTGCCAGGATAGACGGCGGCATGTTCATGTCTTTAAAGGGGATGTTGATGAGCGGCGAATGGCGGCGGACCTTGGTTTCAAAGAGCCGCACCTTGCCATTGGCGAAATCTTCGACGTTGAGCGCTGCCGGCGTCATGAGGATGCGGTTGATTTCGCGGGCCGTAATCATTTCCGGGTTGAGCATGAGGTCGATGTCGAAATTCTGCTTGAGATAATCCTTGGCTTCCGACAGGAACTGCATGTCCCGGATACGGGCTGCCGTATATTTGATGCCGTGCTTCTTGGCCATGATGCAGGCCACCATATTCACTTCATCGACGGCCGTGCAGGCGACGAGGATATCGGCACCGCGGATGTCCGGGTCATTCATGGTGATCGGGCTGGCCCCGTTGGCCAGGACCGTCAACACATCGAGATTATTCTTGACGACTTCCAGCCGTTCTTCATTATGGTCGACGACAACGACGTCGAATTGTTCATTCGATAACAGCTCGGCAATACTGTACCCCAGTTTGCCAGCCCCTACGACAACAATACGCAAAGGAAAGACCTCCTTAAAAGTTCGATGTTGAAAGTTTGATGTTTGATGTGCGAAGGTGAAAATTTAAAAGCATCACCTCAAACTTCAAACTTCAAACATTAAGAAAAAAGGGGCTCCACATGACGGCGCAAACCACCATGTTCCAGCCCCTACAAATAGTATCACATTTTATCGTTTTTGTACATCTTTCCCCTTCGCCGCCCTGGCCTCCTCAGAAAAGGCCCAATTGTTCGTATTCGTCGAGGCGGGCCAGGCTTTCGGGATGGTGTTCTTCAAAAAAGGCCGTCTTGATTTCCTTATCCGGTACCAGGACTTTCCCCTTCTTGTTGGCCATTTCGGCGAAGCGGCAGCTGTAGACGACAGGGAAATACTTGCGGATGAAACTGCCCTCTTGATGGGCCGTCAAGGCGAGAATCTGGAAGCCCAGCTGCTTGGCGATGAAGAAGACCGGACTGAATTCTCAAAGGGCTGTCCAAAAGCCCCTTACACAGTCCCTCGAAATCGAAGTTCTGCTTACTTTTACGGAGTATGTTGTATGCTCCATTCACATCCGCGTTGGCCATCCTGCCATCGGCTAAGAGCGCCGCTACAGCAGGCCGGAAACGGCGGTAATCCCAGGAAGCAAAAGCGGCCTGCATAACGCTTCTCCTCCTCTTGTCTGCCAGTCTTCTCTTTGATGGTAACACAGACCCAGCAGGAAAGGACACGGTTTTCCGCCTTTACGACCGTGGGGCCAGGTGCTTTTTCTGTTCATACATTTTCGTGTCGGCCCGGTTGAAGACGGCTTGGTACGCAGCATCGCAAGTCTGGTCGTAGACGGCCATGCCTACAGAAGCGGCGAGCTGCGTCCACGGCTGAGCGGCTTTCAAATCGCGGATGCGTTCGAAAGCCTGGACTTTTTGGAACAAAGCGTCCCGGTTATCGTAGTCCTCGCCTTCGAGGATGACGACGAATTCGTCGCCGCCGATGCGGTAAACCGGACTGTGCTTGTAAAGGCGGCAGACGGCCCGACACAAAGTCTGCAAAGCGATGTTCCCTTTTTCATGACCAAAGCGGTCGTTGACTTCCTTGAGCTGGTTCAAATCGACCATGACTACGGCAAAGGCAGCTTGGCCGGCGGAGATTTTCTGATTCAGGTCGTATACCTTCTTATCGTAAGCGGCAACGTTCTTCACAGACGTCAGTTCATCTTGATAGGCCTGTTTCTGCATGGCGCCAACGTAGTTTCGCATCCGTTCCATCGTATCGTTCATGTGGCTGGCCAGGCTGCCGATTTCATCGTGACCGGTATAGGTCAGATGCTGGTCGTATTCCCCGCGGCCCAGGCGGCGGGCAGCTGCGCTGATATCCTGCAAAGGACGGACGATGCGGTCGGCCGCCTTCACAGCTAGGATGGTCGAACCCAGGCCGACGACGATTGTAATGGCCAGGACCAGGAAGATCATCGTCCGGCGGCCGGCGTAGATTTCATCGGCCGGCGCTGTAATGGCCAGTTTCATACCATTACGAAAAGTGGTGAAGGCTAAGGCCATGGGTATGCTTTTATACTCGTAATGGATCAGCTTTTGTTCCGTTGCCGACCGCTGCAGCAGATCACCGTTTTGGAGAATCATAAAATCCGGATTAAAATCAGGCTCAATGCCTTTGCCATCGGGATGGAAATAGACGGTCTGCCCATCTTTGAACAAAAAGCCATAGCCATCCTGATAGGCTTTCATGGCTCCGACGACGTCGCAGAGCACGTTGAAATCGATGTCGACGCCGGCGACGGCGACGAACTGGCCTTTGACGAAGATAGGCATGACATAGGTAATCATACGGACGCTGTTATTACCATTGATATACGGTTCGAGCCATTGGGCCTGTTTCGTCCGCAAAGGCCGGTAATACCAGTTCGTCCGGTTCACGGCTTTTTCTCCATAGGCTTTGACCGGCGTAATCGGCTGAATCGTAAAATCGTAGCGCGAATTGCGGCGGGCATACCAGAAGCCGTCGGGCGTACCGGATATATCTTCATTGTAGTGGAGATAATAACCCTGAACGCCGTCGATACCGCTGATGGCATTATAAAAAGACCGCCGGACCTTGTCTTCCAAGCGGTCCCGATACGCTTTATCGCGCAGTTCCTGCGGGTCCTTGACTTCGTGTTCGATCGTGTTGCCGATGTAATGGACGATATCTTCAGACTGGATGAAAATGGGGTTCAACGTCGTATAGACATGAGCTGCCTGACCATTGAGCGTCCTGGCGGCAATGATGGTTTCATCGTGATCGACGAGAATGACAGCGAGGGCGCCAAAGACCATGGACAGCGTCAGCGACACGCCGCAGATGATAGTCAGGAATCGCGAGCGGATCGTCTGCATCACAACCGCCTCCTCTCCCTATGTCTACTATATATAGCTATCCGTAATACTTTGTATTAATTATAGTATAAGACAGGCAGAAGTACAAGCCATTTCTACGACACCTGTCCTGCCAGCCACGGTGCTGTCAGGGCTGATAGGACAAGATGGAAAAGACTTCCCGATTCGGGTGGTGCGATTCTTCAAAATAAAGGGTCCGCTTCAGTTCCCGTTCCCATTCGGCTTTGCGCTTCTTATCCTTGAGCAGGGCCAGGACATCGGGATGCGCCTCGATGAGGACGTCGCCCTGCAGATGATGACTCCCGGCCAGGTGGCGCAGGCGGCGGATAATCTGGATGGCCACGGTTTCCGGCGAATAGAGGACGCCCGAACCGCCGCAGACATCGCAGGAGCTAAACTGGACCTGATAGAGGCTCTGGCGGGCCTTCTTGCGGGTAATTTCCACCAGATTCAGCGCCGTCATGCCCAGGACGCGGGTCTTGGTGCAATCCAGGGCCGTCTCGCGGGTTAGGATCTGCAAAATCTCGTCGCGTTTCGTCGGCTGGGCCATGTCGATGAAATCGATGATGATGATGCCGCCGATGTCGCGTAGGCGCAGCTGGCGGGCGATTTCTACGGCGGCTTCCTTGTTGACGTGGAAAATCGTATCCTGCAAGGTCGAGCCGTTGCCTGTATACTTGCTGCTGTTGACGTCGATGACCGTCAGGGCTTCCGTATGGTCGATGACCAGATTGCCCCCTGACGGCAGGGGCACGATGCGCGACATGAGGCCTTTCAGGCTGTCTTCGATGCCATAGTGTTCAAAAATAGGCGCGGCGCCTTCGTAAAAGCGGACGCGGCTGCGCCAGGCCGGATCCGGGAAGACCTGGCAGATCCGTTCATAAGCCTCGCGGCTGTCGACGACGACCTGCTTGACGTCGGCCGTAAAATGGTCGCGGATCATGCGCATGACCAGGTCGGCTTCGCGATATAAGAGAGTCGGCTTGCGGGCCAGCTTATAGCGCTGGCAGATACTGTCCCAGGTCCCCAGGAGATACTTCAAGTCGCCTAAGAGTTCTTCCCGGGACACGCCTTTGGCGACGGTGCGGATGATGAGGCCCATGCCGGCAGGCTTGATTTCCGACACGATGCGGCGCAGGCGGTTGCGTTCTTCTTCGTCGCGGATTTTTTTAGAGACGCCAATATAATCGACCGTCGGCATGAGGACGGCATAACGGCCGGCCAGGCTGACATTGGTCGTGACTTTGGGTCCTTTCATGCCCTGTTCGTCCTTGATGACCTGGACCAGGACCGACTGGCCTATGGACAGGTGCATCTGCTGGATTTCCTCTTTCGACGCCGCCCGCGGGAACATATCGCCCATATAGATGAAAGCATTCTTGTGGCGGCCGATGTTGACGAAAGCGGCCTGCAGCGACGGCAGGATGTTCTGGATCGTCCCCTTGTAGATATGATTGACGATGTGCATGTCGTCATTGCGTTCGACGGCGAAATCGCGAAGACGGCCATCTTCCAGGATCGCCATGCGTGTTTCTTCTGGCATGACATTGCCTATGATTGTTTTCATCTTCTCATTCCTCCTGTGCGGACAAATTCATAACTCCGGCCCGGATTATTTCACCAGCAAGACGGCGAAATAGCCCGTATCTTTGGCGTCGGCCGCTTTTTCATAAACCGTTTCTCCCGGCAGGCCGCAGCGCTCGATCATGGCCGTCTTGTCCAGGAGCTGCAAGTCCCGCAGCTCGTCCTGGATAGGGCCCAGTTTCCCGGACGGCTTCATGATGACCTTGCTGCCGTCCAGGGCCAGCAGGTCCCGGCGGTGCTTATGATTGCCGGGGATGACGATGAGGGCCTCATCTTTTTCGCACAGCGGCTGCTGGAGCTCGGCTGCGACGGCACAGAAGCTGGGCACGCCGGGCACGATTTCCGTCGCATAGCCGGCCTGGCGGATCAGGCGGTGGACGTAGATACTGGTCGCATAGACCGTCGGGCAGCCCAGGGTGATGAGGCAGACGTCGCGGCCTTCGTCGAGTTCGTTCATGAGGCGGTGCGCCGCTTTTTCATGAGCGTCCTTCAGGACCTGGTCGTCACGGGTCATGGGAAAATCCATGGTGATGACGGTCTTGTCGTCGATGGTAATGCCACAGCCGTCCAGGGCTTTCATGAGGATGCCCTGGGCCGTGACGACGCCTGTCCGGCTCTGGGGTACGGCCAGGACGGGACAGGTGCGGATGATTTTCAGCGCCTTCAGGGTCAGCAGTTCCGGATCGCCCGGGCCGACGCCGACGCAGTACAGTGTTCCTTTCATATTATGTTATCCCTCGAATAATGAATATTTCTTGCCATCTTCCTTGCGGACGAAGATGCCCGTCCGGCGGGCCAGCATCATGTCCGTATGGATGGGCAGGCCAAATTCATGACCCAATATTTCCCAGACCTGGGACGGCTTGATGGCCCCTTCGCCGGTCTGGTAGATGCCGACGGTCAAATAGACATTGCCCTCTTTGACGTTGCCGTGGACGGCTTCAACGACGTGCTGCTTGACGTCGATGGTCCGCACGCGGTGCTTACCCTTATGGGATACTTTTTCATAGAGGACGCTGGGCGCGTCGTTGAACTTCGCCAGGATCTGATTGAGTCCGTCCTGGCTGAGGTCTTCCGTCAGCGGGCCGCGCAGGGTATAGACGGCGTAGTTGGCAATGGCCATCAACTTCGGCGCCTTGGCATCGACGTACTTGCCGTCGAGGACGGCAAAGCCGTTAGGCGACATAGCGTTCATCCGTTCCATGACGTCGGGGACAGGCAGTTTTTCCGCCAGTTCCATGTCGAGGTATTCCACATCGGCCGAGACGCCGACGCCCAGGGCGGAGGCGAAACTGAGCTTCATATGGGGATTGAAGCCTTCGGAATAACAGATGGGCAGCTTGGCCCGGATAATGACGTAGCGCACGGCCCGGGCAAAATCCAGGTGCGACAGGAACTGCAGGGCCCCGTCCTTCTTAACAGCTAAACGTAGTCTTTCCATGGTCGTCCCCTTCCTTTCTGTCGATGATGGATACGCCCAGGTGCGGGCAGACACCGCAGCCCGTACAGGGCAGGCGGCGGCAGTCGTGGGTCAGTTCAGCCACCGTGGCTTTCTGCCATTCACGTTTCAAATAAGCCTTGGCAGCGCCGTTGCTCAGGTGGTCCCAGGGCAGGGCTTCGTCGAGGCTGCGCGTCCGGGCCGCGTAGTAATCGGGGTCGATGCCGGCCAGGTCGAAGGCCTTCATCCACATATCGTAATCGAACATTTCCGTCCAGCCGTCGAACTTGCAGCCCAATTTCCAGGCTTGGTAAAGGACTTTGCCCATACGGCGGTCGCCGCGGGCGAAGGTCGCTTCCAGGCGGCCCGTCTTGGCGTCATGGTAGTGATAGGAAATGTGCTTGTCGTTGATAAGGCCCTTGATGTACTGCTGTTTCCGTTCGATTTCTTCGATGGGCAGCTGGCCGAACCACTGGAAGGCCGTGTGCGACTTGGGCACGAAGCTTGATACGGAAACCGTGACCTTGCCGTTGTTCTTGTGGGTCACTTTGCGGTACAAGTTGAGGACCTTATAGGCCAAATCGGCAATGCCGGCCAGGTCTTCATCGGTTTCCGTCGGCAAGCCCATCATGAAGTAGAGCTTGACCGTGGACCAGCCGTTCTGGAAGGCATTTTCACAGGCTGCCAGCAAATCTTCTTCGGTGACGCCCTTGTTGATGACGTCGCGCAGGCGCTGGGTCCCCGCTTCGGGCGCAAAGGTCAGGCCGCTCTTGCGGACCTGCTGGACCTTCTTGGCGATGTCGACGGAAAAGCTGTCGACCCGCAGTGACGGCAGGCTGACGCTGACTTTCTGCCCCTTAAATTCATCCAGGAGCTGGTCGACCAGTTCCGGCAGGCACGAATAATCAGCCGAGCTGAGACTCATGAGGGAAATTTCATTGTAACCGGAATTGGCGATGATCTGTTTGGCCAGGTCCGCCAGGTGTTCCGGCGATTTTTCCCGGACCGGCCGGTAAAGCATGCCGGCCTGACAGAAACGGCAGCCCCGGCTGCAGCCGCGGAAGAGTTCCAGGACGGCCCGGTTGTGGACGATGTCGATGTTAGGGACGATAGGCTTGGTCGGGAAAAAGACGTGTTCCACATCGGAGACGACGCATTTCTCGATTTCTGCCGGTGCCCCCGGTTCGGTCACAGTCAGGCCCTGGAAATCGCCGTTGTCATCGTAGTGGGCTTCATAGAAAGACGGCACGTAGTTGCCCGGCTGCTGGGAGAGCTGTTTCAACAGGCCCTTCTTTCCGCCAGGCTTCCCCTGCTCTTTCCAGGCGATGATCGTATCGGCCAGGACCTGCGTCGATTCTTCCGATTCGCCCAGGAAAAAGACGTCGATATAATCGGCTAAGGGTTCGGCGTTATAGGCACAGGGACCGCCGGCTGCCACCAGGGGCATATCGTCGCCGCGGTCTTTGGCAAAGAGCGGGATGCCGGCCAGGTCGAGCATGTTGAGGATGTTGGTGAAGCTCATTTCGTACTGGAGGGTAAAGCCGACCATGTCGAAATCGCGGACAGGCGTCTTCGTTTCCAGGGAAAAGAGCGGATAGCCCTGACTGCGCATGACTTCTTCCATATCCGGCCAGGGCGCATAGACCCGTTCAGCCGCCACATCGGGCCGTTCATTGAGGAGCGCATAGAGGATGCGCAGCCCCAGGTGGCTCATGGCGACTTCATAGACGTCAGGGAAACAATAAGCAACGGTCAGCTTGACGGCGTCGTGGTCTTTGACGACGCTGTTCCATTCGCCGCCGACATAACGGGCGGGCTTGCTGACTTTGCTCAATAAAATCGGATCGATCTCCACGGGATGTGACAAATTAGTTTCCTCCTTCACGGCGGGTTAAAAAATCATCGTCTGTTGACGCATGTAAATACTCAGTAACAGGCCCAGGCCCATCATATTGGTCGTCAAGGCGCTGACACCGTAACTCATGAACGGCAGAGGAATCCCCGTGACCGGCATGATGCCGCAGGTCATGCCGACGTTGACCAGTATCTGGAAAGCCCACATGGACACGACGCCGGTCGCCAGCATCATGCCGAAGCTGTCCTTGCAGTCCTTGGCGATCATCAGGCCGCGATAGACGAGGATGAAATACAGGAACAAGAGAAAGACGCAGCCCAAAAAGCCCAGTTCTTCACCGATGACGGAAAAGATGAAGTCCGTGTGGTTTTCCGGCAGGAAGTTCAGCTGGCTCTGGGTCCCCTGGAAGAGGCCCTTGCCAAAGAGCATGCCCGAACCGATGGCGATTTTGGACTGGATGATGTGGTAACCGGCACCGAAGGGGTCGGCATTCGGATTGAGGAAGACCGTAATACGGGACTTCTGGTAATCCTTGAGAAAATGCCAGCCTACAGGCGCCAGGACGACGCCGGCCAAAAAGACATTCCGCAAGAGGGACATCTTGATGCGGCCGACGAAGAGCATGCCAAAGGTAATGGCCAGGAAGACAAGACTCGTCCCCAAGTCAGGCTGTTTCAAGACCAGCAGGAACGGAATCCCGACATAGAGGCCGATGGGCAGGACCTGGCGCCACGTATTGAGCTGGCCTACGCGGTCGCTGAGGATGGACGCCGTGCAGATGATCATGATGAGCTTGGAAAATTCCGACGGCTGCAGGGTAATCGGCCCGAGCTGGATCCAGCGCTGGGCCCCCAGGGCCGACGTGCCGACGAACATGACGGCGACCAGCATGAGCAGGTTGATGATGTACAGGGGTTTGGCGTATTTTTTCAGCTTCGCATAGTCGAAGCGGCTGAAAAAGAGGATGATCATCAAGTCGACGACGAAAGCCGCCCCCTGCTTGGCGACGAAGTCGTAATTGATGGCCCCTTTGTTGATATGCGTCGCACTGCCGATGATACACAGGCTGATGCAGACGATGAGGAAGCTCACGATGAGCAGGAC
Organism: Megasphaera sp. SC8-1; assembly: GCF_024436295.1. Classification (NCBI taxonomy): domain Bacteria; kingdom Bacillati; phylum Bacillota; class Negativicutes; order Veillonellales; family Veillonellaceae; genus Megasphaera; species Megasphaera sp. SC8-1. The sequence goes on from NZ_JANFQH010000034.1 coordinate 134,126, forward strand.
TTTATCTAAGTTTTTCCATTCGCGTTGAATAAACATTTCTCTCTCCTATCGACGATAGTGGCGCCAATTCTGACATTCCTGACGACGGCGGCGCAGTGACAGGCCCGATGAAACAGGCCGGGCCAGCTGCTTCGGCAGTAAGGCCGTCAACGCGGCCGTGTCGATGGCCTGCCCCGTTTCCAGCCAGTCTGCCGTCGCCGACAAGGCCTGACAGAACGGCAGCGATTCCGATACGCTGGCAATCCGCCCTTCTCCGGCAGCCCGGTCGATGCCTTCATCATGCGGCAAGAGACCGGCGAGGTGGCCGGTCTGCAAGCACGATTGGGCCGTATCGGCGGTGATGAGGCCGTCGGCGTAAAAATTATTGAGGATGACGTCGTAGTGAAAACGCTTCTGCCGGTCGCAATACTGCATGAGCCTGGACACATCGCGCAGCGACGACGGCGACGGTCCGACGACGAACAAGATGTCATCGGCCAGGGCCGTCGCCGCCTTATAGGCGCCATCGCGGCCAGGCGGGCAGTCGATGAGCGTATAGTCATAAGAAGCAGATAGCGACTCCAGGACATACTGGTATGATGGGATATCGACCCGCTCCCAGGTCCGTTTCTGGCTGGCCGGCAGGAAATCCAGTCCCGGCACGACCGTCAACAGGGCCTGGCCAGGCAGGCACTTGCCCCGCGCCGCCTGGCTGGCATCGTAATGGATAGCGCCGTCCAGACCGAAGAGCAGGTCCAGGTTGCGCAGCCCCATATCGGCATCGGCCGCCAGGACGCGATGGCCCCGGCGCTGCAAGAGGACGGACAGGGCCGCCGTGATCAAGGTCTTGCCGACGCCGCCCTTGCCGGAGGCGATGGCGATGAGCTGGGACATGAAATCACTTTCCTTTCTGATGGGATGCAGCCGTCACCGGCGCTTACCGGTCATCACTGTCGTGCTGACTGTCACCCTTCCCATCGTGGGTGTTCTTATCGGCTTTAGTATTTTTATCTTTGCCGTTCTTGTCCTTATCCTTCGGTGCGCCTTCGGCATATTCGCCGACATGGAAGTACGCTTCCAGCATGGAACGGACAATCGGGCCGGACGACAGGGAGCCGAACCCGCCCTGTTCCGTCAGGACGGCGATGACGATGCGCGGATGTTCATACGGCGCATAGGCGACGAACCAGCCATGGTCCGTGCCGCCGAAGTTTTCCGCCGTCCCTGTCTTGCCGGCGACCTGAATCGGGAAGCCTGCGAACAAGGAACCGGCAGTACCGGATTCTTCGGCAACGTTACGCATCCCTTCGCGGACCAAGTCCAGCGTCGATTTGGATACGGACAAGGTGCCGACCTGTTCCGGTGCGAAAATCTTATATGGCGTGCCGTCGAGATTGTCGATACGGCTGACGATGAACGGCCGGTACTGGATGCCGCCGTTGGCGACTTCGCTGACGATCATCGCTGCCTGGAGCGGCGTGACCAGCTGGAAGCCCTGGCCGATAGCCGAGTTGAACGTATCGCCGAGGTACCATTCATCGTGGAAATTCTTCTTCTTATATTCCGCACTGGCGACCAGGCCCGGTGCTTCGCCGCGCAGGGCGATGCCCGTTTTCTTGCCCATGCCGAACATACGGGCGTATTTTGCCAGTTCGTCGATGCCGACGCGGCGGCCCATTTCGTAGAAGTATACGTTATCGGACTTGGCCAGGGCTTCGACGAAGTTGATCCAGCCCAGGGCTTCGCCACCGGCGTTGCGCATATCGACTAACCAGTGACGACCACTGTCGAAGATCATTTCATCAGGCGTGACTTTCTTCAATTCCAAAGCGGCCGACCCGGTGATCAGCTTGAACGTCGAACCTGGCGGATATTCACCGGCAATGACGCGGTTTTCCATGGGGTGGTTGGGATTGTCGTTAATGAGGGACCATTCCTTTTCCGTAATGCCCCGGGTGAACCAGTTCGGGTCGTATGCCGGGCGGCTGGCCATGGCCAGGACAGCGCCCGTGTTGGGGTCGACGGCGACGGCGGCGATGCCGTGGGTGCCGATGCCATTGGCAATCTGGCGGTCCATGGCCCGTTCCGTAGCCTGCTGCAGGTAGAGGTCGATGGTCAAGTGCATATTATGGCCGGCGACGGGTTCCTTCCGTTCCATTTCCTTGACCGGGCTGCCGGCCGCATCGACTTCGACCTGACGGCCGCCGTCCTTGCCGCGCAGGAGGTCGTCATAATAAGCTTCCAGGCCGGCCCGGCCGATCTGGGTGATGTTGGACACGCCTTCGACGCCTTTCAGGCGCTTGGCATCTTCTTCATCGATCTGGCCGACATAACCGAAAACCTGAGCAGCCATCATCTTATAAGGATAATAGCGGATCGGCTGAACGTCGACAGAGACGCCAGGCAGGTCATTGCGCTGTTCTTCGATTTTGGTGACGATATCCTGGGTCAAATCATTGGCCAGGACCGTCGGCACATAGGAACTCTTGACTTTCTGGACCTTTTCCCGCAATTTATCTTCGGGCATGTTGAGGATACCTGCCAATTTCTGCAGTTCTTCGTCACTCATGCCTTCTTTAGGCGGTACATACGTGACCATGAAGCTCGGCCGCGAGCCGACCAGGATCTGGCCATTGCGGTCGTACATGATGCCGCGCATCGCTGCGATAGGAATAGCCCGCAGGCGGTTCCCTTCGGCCAGAGTGTGGTAATATTCACCGGCAAAGAGCTGTAAATAGACCAGCCGGCTGACGAGTATGATGAAAATCACGATGATGATCCAGTAGAGATACCGGAAGCGGCCATCTTGATTTTTCTTTTTCAGTAACGCTTCAAGCATAAATTAATCTCCTTCATTTACCAGCGATAGCCGGGAAACCCGTAAAAAGCATCTTCACGGCGCAAGTGCCAGACGATGTGGTCTACGGGCAGGGCCAGGATCCCGTGATAAACAAGCATGGGTATGCTGAATTCCAATAAGTAGGCGGCAATATTGATGTACTGGCCGGCCAGGAAAAGGAAGCCGCAGGTCAGGGCCAGGCCGACTTCCGTCGCGCCCAGGACGATGAGCAGCGTCAGGACCCACTGGTCCTTGTCGATATCCCGGCCCAGGTAGCTGCAGACCAGGGCTACGATGAGGTAGACCAGGAGGTGCATCCCAAAGAAATTGCCGATGATGACGTCCTGACAAAAGCCGCCCAGCAGGGCCGTGATGATGCCGATGCGCTGGCCGTGATGGAGGGCCATGAGGACGACGAAGACGAAGATGAGGTTCGGCTGGCTCACACCGTTAAACATAAAAGGCAGGACAGCGCTCTGCAAAATGAAGACGATGAAAGCCGTCATGATACAGTTCAGTTTCTTCATAAGGCTGCGGCTCCTTTGATCCCTTCTACTTTGTCGCGATTCGTCTGCGGTACGAGTTTCGGCGTAACCTCCGGTTTTTCATAAGACCCGGTGTCGGCCGACTTCAAGATGACGAAGACTTCTTCCAGTTTGGAGAAATCGACGCTGGGACGAATGACGGCATATTTTACGAAATCATTTTCATTCTGATGGATCGACACGATGGTACCGATGGGCAGGCCCTTCGGGTAGATAGAGCCGAAGCCCGACGTGACCAGTGTATCCCCTTCCAGGATATCTGCGTCCTTGGCGATGTTGACGAACTGCGGTTCCGTCGGTACGTTGCCGTTACCGCGGACGACAGAGGATACCCGCGATTCCGGACGCTGGACGATGGCGCCGATGCTCGTCCGCGGGTCGGTCAGGAGCTGGACCCGAGCCGAATGAGGATAGACATCGCTGATGAAGCCGACGACGCCGCTCGGCGTGATGACAGGCATATCCTTTTCGACGCCTTCACCGCTGCCGACGTCGATGATCATCGTATTGGTCCACGTGCCATAGTCACGGGAAATGACGGACCCAGCCAGAAGCTGGTACTGGTTGTGGGACGATTTGAAATTGAGGAGCGCCCGCAGGCGGTCGTTTTCGGCTACGACTTCATCGTAGTCGACAGTCCGGCTCTTGAGGTCGGCATTTTCTTTTTCCAGCGATTCCCATTCAATGCGGTTTTTCAGGCTGATGTCGACAATGTGGATGCTCGACGTCAGGGAGTCCATGACGCGGCTGGCACCGTATTCAAAAGGCGACATGATCGTCATCAGCGGCTTGGTGATGAACGGCAGGGAATCGCGCTGGCGCCAGGCCCAGCCGACAAGCGCAATGACGATGAATAAGATGAGTACGAAGACGACGCTTCTTTTACCGAACGAAAACAATTTTAAAATCTCCTCCTATATATACGCTGAGCCCCTTCGACGAGGGCCGATAACTTATCACGATCCGCGACGGCAATGCCCGTGCCTTTGGCAACGGCCAGTTCCGGTTCCGGGGCCACCATGACCGGCACGCCCAGTTCCTGCGTAAAGAGCTGGTCCATGCCCTTGAGCTTGGCGCCGCCGCCGGTGAGGACGATGCCGTGTTCCATGATGTCCGCTGCCAGTTCTGGCGGCGTTTCCCGCAGGACATCCTTGACCAGGTCGAGGATCTTGATAAGGGGCTTGCCGATGACGTGGTAGAGCTCACTCGATTTGATGGCCATTTCCCGCTGGAGACCGTCGTCGAGGCCGCGGCCCATGAAGTAATAGCCCCGGTCCTCTAAAGGCAGGATCGCCGAACCATTGGTCACTTTCATTTCCTCGATAGTCGTATCGTCCGTGACGATATCGTACTGATAGCGCAGATAATCTTTGATGGCCGCATTGAAATCAAGGCTGCCCAAGTGGAGCGACTTGGAAACGACGATGCCCCCCAGGGACAGCATGGCCACATTAGTCGTACCGCCGCCGATGTCGATGACCATGTTGCCGACCGGGTCATAGACGGGCAGGTTGACGCCGAGGGCAGCCGCCGCTGCCGTTTCGATCAAAAAGGCTTCTTTCGCGCCGGCCTGGTAGACCGCTTCCATGACGGCCCGCTTCTCGACATTCGACGCTGCCGACGGCACGCCGATCATAATGCGCAGGCGCTGGACACTGCGGACGCACTTGCTGAGGATATACCCCAGCATGGTCCGGGTAACACTGTAATCGGCGATGACGCCGTGGACCAGCGGCCGATGGAGCTTCACCGTTTCCGGTGACCGGGATAACAAGTCTTCGGCGGCCCGGCCGACAGCAATGATCTTGCTGTTCCGTTCGTCCGTCGCCATGACCGATGGTTCAGACAGGACGATGCCCCGGCCCTCCACATAGACCTGGGTTGTAGACGTCCCTAAATCAATCCCTATATTTTTAGTTAATGGAGAAAAAATCGAAGCCATAACAAATCCTTTCTATTCCTTTCGCATATTCTGTCTTAGTTGAACAGTCATCAATTCCATATTTTATCACATTGCGCCCCTTTTCGCATTAACTAATTTCAGGGAATGGAAAAAAGGGCCTGTCGCACGTGCGACAGACCCTTTTAAGTGGTTAGCAGCTAGTGGCTAGCGGATGGTCTTTAATTTAAAAGCCATCGCTCCAAACATCAAACTTCAAACAGGGATACACCCACATGTGCATGACAGCCGAAACAGCCACGCGCCCCGTCCCTTACGCGACTTTCAAGCCGGCGCGGTGCAAGGCCATGACGATAGGAGTGATGATGAGGCCCGATACGATGGCTTCCGGGATACCATTGACGGCCGTGATGCCCAGCATGATGTTGATGACATTCATGAAGGGAATACCCTGCGCTTCAGCATAGGGGACGCCGACGATGGCCGTAAAGGACCCGAGGAAGAGAATCGTATGGCAGACCGTCGTCAAGACTGCCGTAATGGCAATACGCCATACTTCGCGGATTTTCAGATGACGATAGATTTCAAAAGCAATGACGCCGATGAGGATGCGCGGTATGATACAGATGAAGGCATCGGCAACGACGTTATACTGAACGGCGAACAAGAGCAAGGCACTTGGCGCCTGTAAAGACCGGATAAAAGAAAAAATGCCGAACATGAAGCCGACAATCATGCCGACCTTGCGGCCTGCCGTCAGGCTACCGATAATCGTCGGAATATGAAGGATCGTCGCATTCATGATGACCAGCGGAATGAAGCCATAGCCCGTAAGGCCTAAAAAAATCGTAATGGCCGACAAAAAACCGGCAACTGTCAACTGCCGGATCGACAAAAAAGTGCGCTGTGCCGGCATGGTGCCAGCTGCATTCTGTTTTCCCATGATTTTCCTCCGTTCTCGCTCTCTCGCAAGATACAAGTCGCAAACAAGCAAATAGACACAAAAACACGGCCGGTCCGCGCCAGTATCCGCCCGTTCCCGGTACCAATCCGGCGCTATCAAAGAACCTGCCTTCTGTGTCACGCGTAGTATATCATATTTAGCCAGGCCTTGCCAATAGCAATTGGGAATATTGTGAATTTTTACACGAGCATAATACAAAAGGCGCTGTCGCACGAAGACAGCGCCTTTTTTGAGTTTGAAGTTGAAAGTTTGATGTGGATGGGACAAAATTTAAAAGCCATTGCCTCAAACATCATACATCAAACCTCAAACATTTAAGAAAAAAGGCCTCGCATGATAGCAAAAAGCTTCATGCGACAGCCCCTATTGGTGGTGCGAGTGGAGGGACTTGAACCCTCACGCCGTGAGGCGCCAGATCCTAAGTCTGGTGCGTCTGCCATTCCGCCACACTCGCAAGTACCTTTTTATTTTACCATGATTTCCTCCTATTGGTCAAACAAAAAATATGGTATCATATTTCTATACATATCATAAAGGAGGCTTGTTATGTTATTACAAAGGGAATCGAAATTTGAAGGGTCTGTACTCGGATTTATCGGCTATGGCCTCATCTTAGTCATCATTACGATTTGTACGTTCGGAATCGCCTACCCTTGGGGCGAAGTCATGTTCCGCCGCTGGATCTGCCGCAATACGATTATCGACGGCCAGCGTCTCACTTTTGATGGAACAGGTCTGCAGCTCTTCGGCAGCTACATCAAATGGTGGTTCTTCACTCTCATCACGCTGGGCATCTATGGCTTCTGGCTGTTCAACAAGATGACAGCCTGGCGGGTCAAACATACGCATTTCGCAGAATAAAAAAAGGCGCTGTCACACGAAGGCAGCGCCTTTTTAACACTATACGACCTGGAACAAATAGAATTTCAGGTAATTCGTTTCCGGGACGTTCCAGAGGATGGGATGGTCCGGCGACTGCTGGCGTCCTTCGATTTGGCGGAGGCGGACGCCGGCGTCTTTGGCGGCATCGTGGAGCATCTGGCGGAACAGGTCGTCGCGCATGAAGTGCGAGCACGAGCAGGTCGCCAGGTAACCGCCGCGGGGCAGGAGTTTCATAGCTTTCAAGTTGATTTCTTTATAGCCCCGGATGGCATTGCGGACGGTATGGCCCGACTTGGTGAAGGCCGGCGGGTCGAGGATGATGAAGTCATAGTCGTGGCACTTGTGGTCGGCCAGGTCGGTCAAGAGGTCGAAGACGTTAGCCTGCTTGGCCGTGACGATGGCTTCCAAGCCGTTGCGGCGGATGTTCTCGTTAGTCATGTCAACGGCTTCCTGGGAAATATCGACAGCTGTGACGCTGGCTGCCCCGCCCTTGGCCGCATTGAGGGCAAAGGCCCCGGTATGGGTGAAGCAGTCCAGGACGTGTTTGCCGGCGGCGATTTTGGCAACAGCCAGGCGGTTGTATTTCTGGTCCAGGAAGAAGCCCGTCTTCTGACCATTTTCGACGTCTACATCATAGAGGATGCCGTTTTCGTCGATCGTCGTCAAGACGCTGCCCGGCTGAGGCAGGAAGTCCGCTTCATACCAGCCTTTATACTCTTCCATGCCGTCCAGTTTACGGACCTTGACGTCATTCCGTTCGTAAATGCCGCGGATGGTGACGCCCATAGCGGCCAATTCATCGACGAGGGCCTTGAAGATGACCGGTTTCACCTGGTCCATGCCGTAGCATAAAGTCTGAGCGACGAGGACGTCGTTATAGCGGTCTACTGTCAACCCCGGCATATCGTCGGCATCGCCGAAGATGAGGCGGCAGCAGGCAAAGTCCTTATCGCCCATGACGGTCTTGCGGTAATCCAGGGCGTACTTGACCCGGCGCTGCCAGAAGGCTTCATCGAAGCGGTCGTTGGCATTGCGCGACACGATGCGCACGCGGATTTTGGAAATATCATTGGCAAAGCCCGTCCCGAGGTAGCGGTCCTTATCGCTGTAGACATCGACGATGTCCCCGGTCTGATACGTGCCTTCGACATGGGTCACTTCTTCCCCATATACCCAGGGGTGGCCACTGCGGGCGGCCCGTTCCCCTTTTTTCGTAATCGTTAATTTTGCATAAGGTCGGTTCATAGTACCCCCGTTTTATAAAATATAATGGCTCAAGTCGACGTTTTGGACGACGTCGTTCAGTTTGCCCGAAACGAATCCCTTGTTGACGACGATGTGTTTTTCGTCGATGTCCGGTGCTTCATAAGCTACGTCTTCGAGGATTTTTTCCAAAATCGTGTGCAGCCGGCGGGCGCCGATGTTTTCCGTTTCTAAATTGACGCGGTATGCGTATTCGGCAATAGCGTCGATACCGTCATCGGTAAATTCCAGGGTGACGCCGTCTGTTTCCAAGAGGGCCTTGTACTGTTTGACCAGGGACTGGTTCGGTTCAGTCAGGATGCGGCGGAAATCGTCGACCGTCAGGGACTGGAGTTCGACGCGGATCGGGAAGCGGCCCTGCAGTTCCGGAATGAGGTCGCTCGGCTTGGAAACGTGGAAGGCACCGGCAGCGATGAAGAGGATGTGGTCCGTCTTGACCGGGCCGTATTTCGTATTGACCGTGGCCCCTTCGACGATGGGCAGGATGTCGCGCTGTACGCCTTCTCGGGAGACGTCCGGCCCGTTGGCGTGGCCTTTTTCAGCGATCTTATCAAATTCGTCGATGAAGACGATGCCCGATTCTTCTGTCGCTTCGATGGCTTTATCGACGATGATGTCCATGTCCAGGCATTTTTCTAATTCTTCTTCCTTGAAGATTTCCCGGGCCTTGGCGACGGTCATCTTCTTTTTCTTCTTCTTTTTCGGCATGATGCTGCCCAGCATTTCCTGGAAGTTATTGGTTAGTTCTTCCGTCGAATTGCCCGTCAGGATGCCCTGGAAACCCTGGTTCTGTTCAGCCACTTCGACTTCGATTTCCCGGTCGTCCATCTTGTGGGCGCAAATATCTTCAAACATCTTCTGCCGGCGGTCGGACTTCGGTTCTTCGAGCTGCTTCGGTTCTTCCGGCGTATCGTCGTCATCATCGTCGCTGCTGAAGAAGACGTCCATCGGGTTCTTGACCTTTTCCTTGATGGATTTCTTCGGCCAGAAGACCTGAAGAATGCGCTTGTTGGCTTCTTCTTCAGCCTTTTCTTCATAGCGCTGGCTTTCCTGTTCCTGGACCATGCGGATGGCGTTGGCCACGAGGTCGCGGATCATCTGTTCGACGTCGCGACCGACATAGCCGACTTCCGTATATTTCGTCGCTTCGACTTTGATGAACGGTGCGCCGACGAGCTTGGCCAGGCGGCGGGCGATTTCTGTCTTGCCGACACCGGTCGGGCCGATGAGCAGGATGTTCTTAGGGATGATTTCATCCTGCATGTCTTCGCTCAGGCGTTTGCGGCGCCAGCGGTTGCGCAGGGCGATGGAAACGGATTTCTTAGCTTCGCTCTGGCCGACGATGTATTTATTCAGTTCCGCCACGATCTGTTTTGGCGTCAATTCTGTTTTTTCCATAGAAATACCTCTTTCTTAGATTTCTTCGACAATGACATTGTGGTTGGTGTAAACGCAGATGTCCGCTGCGATATGCAGGGACTTTTCAGCGATATCCCGGGCCGACAGGTCCGTATTCTGCAGAAGGGCCCGTGCCGAAGCCAAGGCGTAGTTACCGCCGGAACCGATAGCCAAGACGCCGTCATCCGGTTCAATGACTTCGCCATTGCCGGAAATGAGCAAGATACGCTGACTGTCAGCGACCAGGAGCAGGGCTTCCAATTTATGGAGAATCTTGTCGGACCGCCAGTCCTTGGCCAGTTCGACGGCGCTGCGGACGAGGTTGCCGTTGTGTTCGTTCAATTTAGCTTCAAAATGGTCGAATAAGGTGAACGCATCGGCAACAGAACCGGCAAAGCCGCTGATAATCTTACCGTGGTAAAGGCGGCGAACTTTCTGGGCCGTCCCCTTCATGATGACAGCATTGCCCATCGTGACCTGGCCGTCACCGGCAATGGCCGTCTTGCCATCGCGCTGGACAGCACATATCGTAGTAGCGTGGAATTCAGTAGACATTAATTCAGACATGGGTAATCCCCCTTCATTTGTTCGATTTCATCGAGCGCCCGCTGAGCCAGCAAGGCGTTCTTTTCTTTCTTCTTCATGCGCTTCTTGATGCCCAGCGGTTCCATGAGACCGAAGTTGATGTTCATCGGCTGAAAATGGTCGTTCGGGCCGCTGGAGATATATTGGCTCAGGCCGCCCATGGCCGTGCGCCTGGAAAAGGTCAGGCCGTCTTCCCCTTGCAGGAGGCGGGCTGCATTGACACCGGCCAAAAGGCCCATGGCTGCCGATTCCAAGTAGCCTTCGACGCCGGTCAGCTGGCCGGCAAAGAGGAGATTCGGCTGCTTGCGCAGCTGCAGCGTCGGCAAGAGTAGTTCCGGCGAATTGATGTAGGAATTGCGATGCATGACGCCGTAGCGGACGAATTCAGCGTGTTCCAGGCCGGGAATCATAGAAAAGACCCGCTTCTGTTCGGGGAACTTGAGGTGCGTCTGAAAGCCGACGATATTGTACAGTGTGGCACTGCCATTATCCTGGCGGAGCTGGACGACGGCATAAGGCAATTCGCCCGTGCCGGGCAGTTCCAGGCCGACGGGCTTCATCGGGCCATAACGCATGGTGTCGATGCCGCGGCCGGCCATGACTTCAATAGGCATACAGCCTTCAAAGACACTGTCGTCCTTCTCAAATTCGTGGAGCTCAGCACATTCAGCCGTCGTCAGGGCCTGCCAGAAGGCTTCATATTCTTCTTTCGTAAAAGGGCAGTTCAGATAGTCTGCGCCTCCCTTGCCGTAACGGGCCGCGCGGTAGACCTTGGTCATGTCCAGGGAGTCGACGGCGACGATAGGCGCTGCGGCATCGTGGAAATGGAAATAGTCTTCCCCCGTCAGGCGGCGGATGGTATCGGCCAGGGCGTCACTGGTCAGAGGGCCGCTGGCGACGATGCAGATCTGGTCATCCGGCAGTTCCGTCACTTCTTCATGACGGATAGTGACCAAAGGATGATCCTTGAGTTTTTCCGTCACATACTGGCTGAAAGGGACGCGGTCGACGGCCAGGGCGCCGCCAGCCGGGACGCGGTGCGTATCGGCTGCGTCCATGATGAGCGAGCCCAGACGACGCATTTCTTCCTTCAAGAGGCCGACGGCGTTTTCGATATTGGCTGCCCGCAGGGAGTTGCTGCAGACGAGTTCAGCAAAATATTCCGTATGGTGTGCCGGCGACGATTTGACCGGCCGCATTTCGACGAGTTCCACCGGGATGCCGCGGCGGACGAGCTGCCAGGCAGCTTCTGAACCGGCCAGGCCGGCACCGATGACTAAGACACTATTCTTCATTCACTACCTCACCTTTTTTATGGTTTTCACACTCTGCATTGCTGCAGAAAATCTTATCAGGCCCTTTTTTATAATGTTTGACGATCATGATACTGCCGCAAACAGGGCATTTCTTGTCGACAGGCTGGTTCCAGAGGACGAAGTCACATTCCGGGTACTGGCTGCAGCCGTAGAAGACGCGGCCCCGCTTGGACTTACGCTTGATGAGCGTCCCCTTGCCGCACTTGGGACAAGTAATGCCCAAGTCTTCGACAATGGCCTTGGTATTGCGACATTCCGGGAAATTAGAGCAAGCCAGGAATTTGCCGAAACGGCCGAATTTATAGACCATGGGCGCGCCGCAGAGTTCACAGACCTGTCCCGAATCCTGGCCAGAAATCGTGACCTTTTCCATCTTTTCTTCGGCTTCGTCCATTTCCGGTTTGAAAATATCATAAAATTCCTGCAGGACGTGGCGGTACGTATCCTGGCCCTGCTCGATGGCGTCCAGTTCTTCTTCCATGTGGGCCGTAAAGCCGACGTTGATGATCTGGGCGAAATATTTTTTCAGTAAATCGACGATGATGACGCCCAGTTCTGTCGGGACGAACTGTTTGTCCTTCTTTTCTACGTAATTGCGGTTCTGGATGGTATCCATAATCGGCGCATACGTACTCGGCCGGCCGATACCCTTTTCTTCCAGCGTCTTGATCAGGCTGGCTTCGGTATAGCGGGCCGGCGGCTGAGTGAAATGCTGCTGCGGCGTGACCGCCTGGTTGTGGACGACGGTATTGGCTGAGATGTGCGGCAGTTCGGCCAGGGTCTTGTCCTTTTTGGCGTCCTCGTAAAGTTCCGTAAAGCCCTTGAACAGGACCTTGTAGCCGGCAGCCCGCAGTTCATAGCGGCCGCTGTTGATGATGATGGCCATGTGTTCCGTTTCGACCGATTCCATCTGGCTGGCCAGGAAGCGGTTCCAAATGAGGGTATACAGGCGCAGCTGGTCGCGGGACAGAAATTCCGACACCTTGTACGGCGTCAGTTCCAGCGACGTCGGACGGATAGCTTCGTGCGCATCCTGACTGGTCTGCTTGGTCTTGTAGACGCGGGGCTTTTCCGGGATATATTCTTCGCCATAGTTCGACGTAATGAATTCCCGCGCAGCCTGGACCATGTCGTCGTTGATGCGGACCGAGTCTGTACGCATGTAGGTGATGAGGCCGACATGGCCCTGGTCGCCCATATCGAGGCCTTCATAGAGCTGCTGAGCCAGCATCATGGTCTTCTTGGCACCGAAATTGAGCTTGCTGACACATTCCTGCTGCATCGTCGACGTCGTGAACGGCGGCTGAGGCTGGCGTTTGCGCTTGCGCTTTTCGACTTTTACGATCATATCGGGGTCGTGCGTTTCGCCGCGGTTTTCCCAGGTCAGGTCGTGAGCAATGGTTTCGGCTGCCTCCTGTGTCGGGATTTCCGCCTTCTTGCCGTCGATCTTGGTCAGTTCCGTCGGCAACGTCAGGCCGTCTTCCGTCGTATAGGTCCCGCTGACGGTCCAATATTCTTCCGGTACGAAGGCCTTGATGGCTTCTTCCCGTTCACAGATGAGGCGGACGGCGACGGACTGGACGCGGCCGGCGCTGAGGCCCTTGCAGACTTTCTTCCACAGGAGAGGGCTCAATTTATAGCCGACGATGCGGTCCAGGACGCGGCGGGCCTGCTGGGCGTCGACTTTCTTCAAATCGATCGGTTCCGGGTCCTTGATGGCCTCGATGATGGCTTTCTTAGTAATTTCGTGGAACATGATGCGGCACTTATCGTGCGGATCGATTTCCAGCAAATGGGCCAAATGCCAGGAAATGGCTTCCCCTTCGCGGTCCGGGTCCGTTGCCAGATAGACTTTTTTCGAGCGGATGTATTCGTTCTGCAAGTCTTCGATGAGCTTGCGCTTATCCCACATATTGGTATACGTCGGTACAAAACCGTCTTCGATATTGACACCGAACTGATTGCGCGGCAAATCGCGCAGGTGACCGCGGCTGGCCATGACCTTATAGCCGCTGCCTAAAAAGCGTTCAATCGTCTTGGCCTTGGCCGGCGATTCGACGATGACCAGGTTCTTGGCGTTCTTCGGAAGCGGATCCAGCTTCTTCAGCGGTTCCTTCTTGGGCAGATTGACTGTGCCGTGGATGACGGTCTTCTCACCGTCGCCTTTTTTCTTGCGGCCTCGCTTCTTCTTTTTGGAATCATCAATAATGATCGTGCGTTTAATCGGAAATTCTAACATCTATCTCCATCCTGCCTCTCGCTGTACACGAAATCTGAAAATGTACTTAAACTATTTTCCATCATACACTATTCGCCGCTACCTTTCAAGGTGTGACTCTCTTTAATACTATAATATAGGTGCAAAAAAGGAGCTGTCGCATCGTGACAGCTCCTTTTTGAGCTTGAAGTTGAAAGTTTGATGTCTGATGTGGATGTTTTTAAATTTAAAGCAATCACCTCAAACATCATACATCAAACCTCAAACATTAAAGAGAAAAGGGCCTTGCATGATGGCAAAAAGCTTCATGCAACAGCCTCTTTTTGAGTATTAAGTTAGCAGTTTGCAGCCAAACGATTTATTGAATTTTGCTGATGATGACGTCGGTCATCTGCTGGGTGTCGGCTTTCTTGAAGCCTTCTTTGTAGAGGTCCGGTGTGCGCCAGCCGTCGGCTAAGGCCGCATCGACGGCTTTTTCGATCTTGTCGGCCGCTGCGTCTTCATCTAAGGAGTAGCGCAGGAGCATGGCTGCCGAGAGGATGGTCGCGCAGGGATTGGCAATGCCCTGGCCGGCGATGTCCGGTGCCGAACCGTGGATCGGTTCGTAGAGGCTGGTCATTTCGCCGATGGAAGCCGACGGCATCATGCCAATGGAACCGCCGAGGACGGCCGCTTCATCGCTGAGGATATCGCCGAAGAGATTGCTCGTGACGATGACGTCGAACTGTTTAGGATTAAGGGCCAGCTGCATGGCACAGTTGTCGACATAGAAATGATTCAAGTCGATATCGGGATAGTCCTTGGCGACGTCGATGACCGTACGGCGCCACAGGCGGGACGTAGCCAGGACGTTGGCCTTGTCGACGGACGTGACCTTATGACGGCGTTTCTGAGCCGCTTTCATGGCAAATTTGCTAATGCGCTGTACTTCAGGAACACTGTAATTTTCCAGGTCCCAGGCGCGTTCGACGCCGTTATGGATTTCCGATTCACAGCGGTCACCGAAGTAGATGCCGCCGACGAGTTCGCGAACGATGAGGACGTCCGTGCCGGTGACGATGTCCGGTTTGAGCGGCGAGTATTCAGCCAGCACTTCCGGCACCTTGACTGGACGCAGGTTGACATAAAGTCCCAAAGCCTTGCGAAGGCCCAGGACAGCCTGTTCCGGCCGCAGTTTCGGGTCGACGTTATCCCACTTGTCGCCGCCGACGGCGCCGAAGAGGATGGCATCGGCCTTCTTAGCCGCTTCAATCGTATCTTCCGGCAACGGCGAGCCGCAGAGGTCATAGGCCGTACCGCCAGCCGGTTTCTTTTCAAAAGTCAGGCCAATGTGGCAGACTTCATCGATTTTCTGTAAAACTTTGACGGCACCTGCCGTGATTTCTTCCCCGATTCCGTCGCCGGGGATGACGACGATATGTTTAGCCATGTTACTTAGACTCCTTTACGTAATTGATCAAGCCGCCAGCCTGGGCGATATCCTGGATAAAACCCGGCAGCGGCGGGGCCTGGAAAGTATCGCCCGTCGTCTTGTCGATGATCTTCCCCGTACTGAGGTCGATGGAAAGGATGTCACCGGCCTTGATCTTTTCGACGTCGTCGCCGATTTCCAGGGCCGGCAGGCCGACGTTGATGGCGTTGCGGTAAAAGATGCGGGCGAAGCTGGCCGCAATGACGACGGGAACGCCCGAAGCCTTGATGGCAATCGGCGCGTGTTCACGGGACGAGCCGCAGCCGAAGTTGTGGCCGCCGACCATGATGTCCCCTTCCTTTACGTTACCGGCAAAGGTTTCATCAATGTCGACCATGCAGTGCGTGGCCAATTCCTTCGGGTCGAAGCTGTTCAAATAACGAGCCGGGATGATTACGTCTGTATCGATATTGTCGCCGTAGCGCCATACTTTTCCTTCTAATGTCATAATTTAACGGACCTCCTTCGGTGCGGCAATCTTGCCGAGAATCGCACTGGCTGCGGCCACCTGCGGGCCAGCCAGGTAAACTTCGCTGTCGACGTGACCCATTCGGCCGCGGAAGTTGCGGTTCGTCGTGGAGACACATTTTTCACCAGCCGTCATGATGCCCATGTAGCCGCCCAGGCAGGGGCCGCAGGTCGGCGTCGAAACGGCGCAGCCGGCAGTGATGAAGGTTTCGATATAGCCAGCCTTCATGGCTTCCATATAGACGTGCTGGCTGCCGGGAATGACGATGCAGCGCACATCAGGATGGACCTTATGGCCTTTCAAAATATCTGCAGCGATTTTCAGATCTTCCAGACGGCCATTGGTACAGGACCCGATGACGACCTGGTCGATCTTGATGTCGCCGAAAGTGCCGATGACCTTGGTGTTTTCCGGCAAATGCGGGAAGGCGACGACAGGCTTTAATTCGGACAAGTTGATTTCGACGGTCCGGCTGTAATGGGCGTCGGCGTCGGCCGTGACGATATCGTAGCCATCGGGGACGCGGCCCTTTTCATAAGCGATGGTCTGTTCATCGACGGGGAAAATGCCGTTCTTGGCACCGGCTTCGATCGCCATGTTGGCAATGGTGAAGCGGTCGGTCATATCCAGGGCTGCGACGCCTTCGCCAGTAAATTCCAGGGACTGGTAGAGGGCACCGTCGACGCCAATCATGCCGATAAGGGTCAGCATGACGTCTTTCCCGGTAATGTCGTCCGGTTTCGTGCCCGTCAGGTGGACGTTGATGGCATCGGGGACCTTGAACCAGGCCTTGCCCGTCGCCATGGCAACGCCTAAGTCCGTCGAGCCGACGCCGGTGGAGAAACCACCGAGAGCGCCATACGTACAGGTATGGGAATCAGCGCCGATGGTCAGCATGCCCGGAGCGACGATGCCCTGTTCCGGCAAGAGGACGTGTTCGATGCCGACGCGGCCGACTTCAAAGTAATGCGTAATGCCGTGCTTCTTGGCAAAATCGCGGACGATCTTGGCCAAGCCGGCCGACTTGATATCCTTGTTCGGCGTGAAGTGGTCGGGAACCAGGGAAATCTTGGTCTTATCGAAAACAGGCTTGCCGATCTTATCGAATTGTGCAATGGCCGGAGGAGCCGTAATATCGTTGGCAAGGACCATATCGAGATTACAAGTAATTAAATCACCCGGTTTCACCGAGTCGACGCCGGCATGTTTTGCCAGAATCTTCTGCGTCATCGTCATACCCATATGTATATACACTCCTTATGCTAATTAACTCTGAAAGTTATAATATAGTGAATCGCTATCATATTTAAGTTTGATGTGGTAGGTTTGATGTTTGATGTAAGTGATTTTACGTCAAACATCAAACCTCAAGCATCAAGCTTTAATGCTGACCCGACGTGGCTTTGAAGGCCGTGATCGTGTCCGGCGTGGATTTGAGGGCCCGGAACTTGACGCGCTGGGCCATGCCGTCCATGCGGTTAATGGCCGTCATGAAAGCGAAGATAGAAGCCGTGATGGTGTCCGTATCGACGCCAGCGCCCCAGGTCGTATGGCCGGCTTTATCAGTCAGGCCGAAGTAAGCAATGCCGCGGGAATCAGAATCGCGGTCCAAATCGTGTTCGCTGTAGACGAGGTTGCTGAATTCAATGCCATAGGCTTTGCAGACAGCGTTGCTGACGGCGTTCAGCTGGCCATTGCCAGCCCCTTCGAGGACGACTTCTTGGTCGTTGGCGCGGACCAGGACTTTGCCGACCCATTTGTCGCCTTTCTTCTTGAGCGAGAAGTCTTCGACTTTCAGCGGCGTTTCGGCATTGAGGTAATTCTTCTGGAAGACGTCGTAGATTTCGGCCGGTTTCAGTTCCTGATGCTTGTGGTCCGAAACTTCCTTGACGAAGTAGCTGAAGTCTTCGCGCATCTTCTTCGGCATATCGATGCCGTAGTTCTGTTCCATAATGAAGCCTACGCCGCCCTTGCCGGACTGGCTGTTGATGCGGATGACGTCGGCATCGTACGTGCGGCCCACATCATGCGGGTCGATATACAGATACGGGCAGGTCCAGTACTGTTCGTTGTTTTCTTCGCGGAAATGCATGCCCTTGGCGATGGCGTCCTGATGGGAACCGGAGAAAGCGGCGAAGACCAGCTGGCCGGCATAAGGCTGACGCGGATGGACATGCATGCGGGTCACTCGTTCGTACGTTTCCACCAGTTTCGGCATGTTGGAGAAATCCAGGCCCGGATCGACGCCTAAGGCATACATGTTCATGCCGATGGTGACGATGTCGGCGTTGCCCGTCCGTTCACCATTGCCGAACAGAGTCCCTTCAACGCGGTCCGCGCCGGCGAGCATAGCCATTTCAGCATCGGCAACGCCTGTGCCGCGGTCATTGTGGGGATGAACCGATAAGATGACGTTGTCCCGGTATTTCAAGTTCTGCGACATATAGGCAATCTGCGAAGCGAAGACGTGAGGCATGGACATCTGTACCGTCGACGGCAGGTTGATGATGGCCTTGCGGTCAGCCGTCGGTTTCCAAACATCGAGGACGGCGTTGCAAACTTCCAAAGCATATTCCGGTTCCGTACCGGTGAAGCTTTCCGGCGAATATTCAAAGCGGAAGTTGGCACCGGCTTCGTCCGTCAGGCGCTGTAATAATTTCGCACCGTCAACGGCAATCTGCTTGATTTCTTCCTTCGATTTGCGGAAGACCTGCTGGCGCTGGGCAAAGGACGTGGAATTGTAAACATGGACGATAGCGTTCTTGACGCCCTTCAGGGCGTCGAAGGTCTTGCGGATGATGTGTTCGCGAGCCTGGGTCAGGACTTGGACCGTGACATCATCAGGAATCATATCGTGATCAACTAAGTAGCGCAGGAATTCAAATTCCGTTTCCGAAGCAGCCGGGAAGCCGACTTCGATTTCCTTGAACCCCATACCGACTAAGACTTTATAGAATTCAATCTTTTCTTCAAGGCTCATAGGAATGATGAGGGCCTGGTTACCATCGCGCAAATCGACGCTGCACCAAATCGGCGCTTTATCGGGATATTCTTTCTGTGTCCAGGACATATCGACAACGGGGGGCATAAAGTAACCTTTTTTGTAATGTTCTACGTTTTTCATACTGCATCTCTCCTATGATTATGAAATAAATTTAAAATAAATCATTACACAATCAAAATAAAAAAATCTTCCGTCTCAAAGAGACGAAAGATTATACTTACGCGTTACCACTCTAATTCCTATCCGAAGATAGGCTCTCTACAGGTACGGACAACTGTCGATACCCTCCTGTCTGTTAACGGCCAGGCCCCGGCTCCACCTACTCCTTTTGTTTCAGCGAGCTGCTTAGAGATGAGTTCTGTTCCGTGCCGCTGCTGCCTCACACCACCCGGCAGCTCTCTGGAAACATTCCGGAACTTACTAGTTCTCTTCAACGCATTTTTATTTTGGATTGTTTGTCTGTTGACGCTTTGTATGTTATCATACCCTTTTGTAATTTGCAAGGCTTTTTCCAGAACTTTTCCGAATATTTTTAACTTAAACGTGGTACTTTATTTAAGAAAAACCAGTAAAATCAGGTTTAACGTTTATCTTTATGCAAGTCTTCTCCTATACTCCCGCCCCTATCTTTTTCCCTTGATTAATGCTATAATAAATAAGTTACACAACAAGGAGGAAGTACATGTTAGAACAATTCCAAAATTTGAATATTAGCGAAGTCATTATCCGCGCTCTCAACGAAATGGGCTTTGAAGAACCGACGCCAATCCAGGCTGAATCGATTCCTGTCGCCATGAGCGGCAGCGACATGATTGGTCAGGCCCAGACCGGTACGGGTAAGACCGCTGCCTATGGCATCCCGGTCCTGGAAAAAATCCTGAAAGCCGAACCGTCCAAGGATATCCAGACCGTCGTCCTGTCGCCGACGCGTGAACTGGCCATGCAGGTCGCCGAAGAACTGAACCACCTGGCCCAGTTCACCAACATCCAGGCCCTGCCGATCTACGGTGGCCAAGATATGGAACGCCAGCTGCGCCGCCTGCGCAAATGCCCGCAGATCATCGTCGCTACGCCGGGCCGCCTCATCGACCATATGAAACGCGGCACCATCGATTTAAGTCACATTACGACGATCGTCCTCGACGAAGCCGACGAAATGCTGGACATGGGCTTCATCGATGACATCAACCTCATCATGGCCGCTACGCCGAACACGCGCCAGACTCTGCTCTTCTCGGCTACCATGCCCAAACCGATCCAGCAGCTGGCCGAAACGTTCCTGCACGACCCGCTCATTATCCGCATGAAGGCCAAAGAAGTCACGATGGACCTCATCGAACAGTCCTACATCGAAGTGCCGGACCGCCAGAAATTCGACATCCTCTGCCGTCTCCTGGACCTGCAGGAACCGGACCTGGCTATCATCTTCGTCCGCACCAAGCGCCGCGTCGACGAAGTATCGGAAGCCCTCAAGAAGCGCGGTTACTCGGCTGAAGGCATCCACGGCGACTTGACCCAGGCGAAGCGCGACACGGTCATCCGCCAGTTCCGTGAAAAGACCATCGACATCCTCGTCGCTACAGACGTTGCCGCCCGCGGCCTCGACATCAGCGGCGTCACCCACGTCTTCAACTACGACCTGCCTCAGGACCCGGAAAGCTACGTCCACCGCGTCGGCCGTACCGGCCGTGCCGGCCAGAGCGGCGAAGCGACGACCTTCGTCATTCCCCGCGAAATGGAACACTTGCGGACCATCGAACGACTCATCAAGCGCCGCATCACCCGCCGCAAGGCACCGACCTTCTCGGAAGCCTTGGAAGGCGCCCAGCAGGCAGCCATCCGCAGCCTGATCACGACGACAGAAGAAGGCAATTTCGGGACGTACAAAGAAAATGCCGAAGAACTCCTGTCCAACTACGACTCGGCCGCCCTCGTAGCCGCTGCCATCAAGCTCTTGACGAAAGAACCGGACACGACGCCAGTCAAGATCACCGAAGAAGCCCCGCTCCGCGTCCACCGCAGCCGCAACAACCGCGGCGACCGCAATAACCGCCGCTACAACCGTAACGACCGCCGGGGAGACCGCCGCAACCGCAAAGACGACGGTGAAGGCAACAGTGAACACCGCGGTGAACGGCGCCGCCATTTCGCTCCCAAGAATCGGGACAACAACCGCAATAATTCCCGCAACAACCAGCGCCGTGAAAATAAACAGCATAAAGAACCGAACCGTTCCGTATTCAAACCTTATTTTAAGGATTGATGTGAAAAAAGGAGCTGTCGCAAAGCGACAGCTCCTTTTGTGGTTCGTTTGGCGTGATTCGTTTGCCGAAAATATGCACAAATACAGCACAGGCTGTTCACAGAATTCGCGCGGGCGCCCGGTATGGGCGCCCCTACGCTGACCTGCGGCTTGCTCCATTACGACAAACGCCCCACGGCAAACGGCAAACGTGGAAAAAAAGCTTCATGTATGACGTCAGAGGCTTTTTCATGCTTACTGCAGCGCGTCCCAGGCGTTGGCGACGTCGGCAAATTCCTGCAGGGACAGGGTTTCGCCCCGGCGCTTGCCGTCGATACCGGATTTTTCCAGTACCTGGACAATCTGTTCCTTGCTCATGCCCGTGTTCTTCAAGGCATTGGCAAAGGTCTTGCGGCGCTGCTGGAAAGCGGCCTTGACGACCTGGAAGAAGCGCTTTTCATCGGTCAGATCCACCGGCGGCTCTTGGCGGACATCCATGGCGACGACGGCCGACGTGACTTCCGGTGCCGGCATGAAGCATTTCGGCGAGATTTCAAAAAGCATCTGGGGCTTCGTATAATACTGGACCGAGACGGACAGGGCGCCATAGATTTTATGGCCTGGTTCCGCCACCATGCGTTCTGCCACTTCCTTCTGGACCATGACGACGATGCGCTTGATAGGCAGCTTCTGTTCCAGGAGCTTCATGATAATCGGCGTCGTAATATAGTAGGGCAGATTGGCACAGACCGTGAAGGGCTGGTGATTCATGACTTCTTCGATATCGATTCGCAGGATATCGCCGTGGACGACGCGCACGTTGTCATAGTGTTCCAGCGTCTTGTCGAGGACAGGCAGCAGATGATCGTCCAGTTCGACCGCCGTCACAGCGGCCCCCGTTTCAGCCAGGGCCTGGGTCAGCGTACCGATGCCCGGACCTATTTCCAGGACCGGGTCGCCTTCACCGATGCCGGCTGCGTCGGCAATGTCGTCGACGACGGCGTGGCGGATGAGGAAATTCTGGCCCAGCTTCTTATTCATACGCAGGCCAAAGCGTTTGACGACGTAGCGGACGACGTCGGGATTGGACAAGTCGACTTCTTTCATTTATTTCACCTCGTGGATCTGACGGAGAGCGGCGTCCCATTCGTCACGGGTGACGCCGTAATGATTCAAGCGTTTCAAAAACTGTTTGGCATTGCCATAGCCGATGCCCAGGATGGCCCCGACTTCAGCCCGGCGGTCGGCGGCATCCGGCGTCCCGTTGAGTCCAGCTGCGGCGATGTCCTGCATGGTAAAGGTCGTCTGCGGTTCATACGTCGCACAGCGGACTTTGGACAAGGCCAGGCGGATGGCTTCTGGCGAAGCCTGTTCGACCCCCAGGTCGTTGTTGGCAATGGCGTCTTTCCTGGGGATGAAGGCGTGCTTGGCCTTGGGGAAGCGGTCGGTCAGGAACTTGCGGATCTGCTCCCCTGCCCGGTCGGGGTCGGTCAGGATGATGATGCCCCGCTTTTCATAGGCACAGCGTATCTGTTCCAGCGTATGGGGCTTCAAATTGAAGCCGTCTGTCGTAATCATATCGACATCAATATGGCTGGCGCGGATGCGGGCGACGTCGGACCGGCCTTCGACGACGAGGACTTCCTTAATCATGAGCGGCTCCTTCCCGGTGTTCGGCAATATACTGGGCTGCGCTGAGGATGGCCAGGACATTGTGTTCAAAGACGATGCCCCCTTGGAGATAAATCATATAGGGGTCGCGGATCGGACCGTCGGCCGACAATTCGATGGACGACCCCTGGACAAAGTCGCCAGCAGCCATGATGATCTTATCGGCATAGCCCGGCATATCGTCGGGAATGGGCGTGACATGAGCATCGACAGGCGAGAAAGACTGGATGCCCTGGCAGAAGAGACACATATTCTGTTCATTTTCCAGATAAATGGTCTGAATCAGATCGACGCGCGGATCCTGGACGGCCGGTGAGACCTTGAAGCCCATCTTTTCAAAGACAGCGGCGGCAAAGACAGCGCCTTTGATGGCCTGGGCCGTGACGTGCGGCGCCATGAAGAAGCCCTGGAAAAAGAGGCGGTAACCAGCCGCATAGGAGCCGAGTTCGTCGCCCAGGCCCGGAGCGGTCAGGTAATCGGCGGCGGCGTGGACCAGTTCTTCCTTACCGGCAATATAGCCGCCTGTCGGTGCGATGCCGCCACCGGGATTCTTGATGAGCGAACCGGCGATGATGTCGGCACCGGCTTCAATCGGTTCTTCTTCGGCAGCAAATTCGCCGTAGCAGTTATCGACAAAGCAAATCGTCTGAGGGCTGACCTTCTTGACGACAGAAATAATCGAACGGATATCATCGATTGTCAAAGAGGCCCGCGTGCTGTAACCGCGAGAACGCTGAATGAGGACCAGTTTCGGCTGCTTTTCAGCCACGGCGGCCTCAATACCGGCCAGATCATAGGCGTTGTCCTTCAAGGGGACTTCTTCATAGCGAACGCCTTTTTCCTTCAGAGAATGGGGCGTTTCATGGGCGTAGCCGATAACGCCCTGCATCGTATCATACGGTGCGCCGACAAGGCTCATCATGAGGTCGCCTGTCTGCAACAGGGCCAGCAGGACCGTCGCCAGCGCATGGGTCCCCGATACGAAATGAGGACGGACAATGGCTTTTTCCGCTTTAAAGACGCGGGCAAAGACTTCGTCGAGCTTTTCCCGTCCCATATCGCTGTAGCCATAACCGGACGTACCGGCAAACTGATACGACGAAATCTGAGCTTCCTTATAAGCAGCCAGGACTTTCGCCGTATTATGGAGACAAATCGTATCAATCCGTTCAAACTGGGCCGCACATTCGGCCAGCGCTTCTTTTCGTAATGTTTCTAAATCCAAAGACAATGTTATGATTCCTTTCTGTATTTGCTTAGTTTATAATGAAAGGCTCTCCTAATAGGGGAGGCTTTCTGCTCTTCGCTTTCATTCATCAGGATGTGCACAGGATTCGCGCGGGCACCCCACGTGGGCGCCCCTACGCTCTCCAGTGAGCGTCTATATCACGGATGACGGCCCGGGCCAGGGCGGCTTCGTCCTCGTACTGGTCTTTTTCGTACCAATGGATGTAGGGCATGCGTTTGAACCACGTGAGCTGGCGCTTGGCAAAACGCCGCGTCCGGGTCTTGATGCGGGCCACAGCGTCATCGAGGGGCATCTGTCCCTGGAGATACAGGGCCAGCTCCTGATAGCCGATGGCCTTCATGGCCTGACAGTCCGTCGGGATGCCCCGGTCCAACAAGTGCCGCACTTCATCGACCCAGCCGGCAGCGATCATAGCGTCGACGCGTTCTTCGATGCGGGCATATAAGACGTCCCGCGGCAGGCGCAGACCGATGACATAGGCGTCATAGACCAGACCGTGAGCCTTGCCGGCGCGGACGAAGGTCTTCCCTTCGCCCTGTTCGATAGCACTGACCAGGCGGGTCAGGCGATGCGTATTGGAAAGCAGCTCGTGCCAATCTGGCGGCTGCCAGTCCGTTTCCCGGACAATATAGTCTTTCAGCGCCCCTTCATCGAGGGAGGCAATGCGTGCCTGAGCCGCTTCCTTGTCAGCTTCGGTCATGCGGGCCGTCTGAAAATCGTAGCCTTCCAGGAGGGATTGGACATAGAGCCCTGTGCCGCCGACGACGATGGGGACTTTGCCCTTCCCGTTGACTTCGGCAATGGCGCTCCCTGCCATCTCACAAAAACGGGCTGCCGAATAGGGCTCGGCAGGCTCGGCAATATCGATGAGATAATGGTGATAGCGGGCCAATTCGTCCGCTGTCGGTTTGGCCGTACCGATATCCATATGGCGGTAAATCTGGTAGGCGTCGCCAGAAATGAGGTCGGTCCCGTAATGTTCGGCCAGGGCAAAACTGAGCGCCGTCTTGCCGACCGCCGTCGGACCGATGATGGCCATTACTTTTTCCATGAATCACACTCCAATACGGCATAGCCAATGCGGCTGTATTTGCCGCCATATAAGGTAACCTCCGGGAAATCGCGGCAGAGTTGGCGGAAATCCCGCTCCTTGATGACGACCCGGCGCCGGGCTTTCTGCAGCGCCCGTTCAATCAGGTCCCGCGTCAGACCGCCGTGTTCCATAATGGCCCGGACGGGCTGGAACTGGCAGCTCGCCTCGACAGGCCGCTGGAACATGGGATCGAAATAGAGGACGTCGTACACGGGCCCTTCGTCGGATAATAGGTAATCGCGATAATCGCCACGGCGCAGGGAAATCCGTCGCAGTGCCGCCGTGACGTCGTCTTTCTTGTGGACAAAATGGGAAAAGCCCCACGATGTGACCGCTTCCAACAGGGGTGACACCTCCAGGGCATCGACGCGTGACCCAGCAGGCAAGCCAAAAGAAGCGACAGCCGCATCGGCGCCAAAGCCGCAAGTACAGTCGAGGACGGTAATAGGCGGCTCGGAAGAACCCTTCCACCGCGAGCGGTCCCCCTCCCCTTCGCAGGAGAGGCTTTCGGCTCCCCTGTGAAGGGGAGCTGTCAGCGCAGCTGACTGAGGGGTTCTTCCTTCCCTCTCCTTCATCCCCATGAGCGCTTCCAGCAAATGGTCGCGCTGGCCTTTCCGCAAGTTCTGGATGCGTAGTTCGGCCATGTTGAGACTGAAGAAATGGCTGCCTTCCGGCCGATCTATCTGAGGCCCTCGCGACGAATAGACGAGAAAGTCCTCGCCGTATTCATCCATCAAGTCCTGGATAGTCCGCTGGTGCCGCAACACATAAGTGAAGCCCTGACTTTCGGCCCAGGCCTTCCCTTCACTTTGTAATTTTTCTTTGGCCTTCAATGAAGGCACGACGTAAATCATATGAGTCATGTCCGTTTAAATAAATGGGCTAATTCTTTCGGTGTAAAGCGGATGATTGTCGGCCGGCCATGAGGGCAGACATAGGGTTTTTCCGTATGGAACAAATCATCCAAAAGTTGTTTCATCTGGCGGATATTGAGGCTGTCGCCGGCTTTGACAGCACCGTGGCAGGACAGATAGGCCAGGGAGCGATGACGGACCATGGCTTTATCCGGTTCTTTCTGATCGTGCAGGAGCAGGCAGATATCTTTCAGGGAATCAGCAATATCGCTGGTCTGCAAATCGCAGGGCACTTCTTCCACGCGCAGCGTCGTCGGTCCGGCTTCAGAATAGGTATAGCCCAGGTCGTTGAAGACGTCCTGCCGTTCCAGCAGAAGCGTCATATCGTCGCTGTCGACATCGACGAACTCCGGCGTCAGCAGCTGCTGGCTCGGCATCCGTTCGACACGCTTACAAAAGGTATCATAGCGGATCCGTTCGTGAGCGGCATGTTGATCGACGATGTATAGATCTTGTCCCTTTTTGGCAATGATGAAGCAATCCGCCACTTCTCCCAAAGGAATGAAGACGTCGTCATCGCCGTCAAAGACGATTTTCGGAGCTGCCGCTTCCGAAACGACAGACGTCGCTTCCGATGGACCCCCTTGCCCGTGTTGAGCCAAAGCCTGGGAAAAGAGACTGGGTTGATCGGCTCCCCCACGTTCTTGGCGGGCACCCCACGCAGGAGACTCCCCTAATAGGCCCTTTTGGGCCCGGTCAGGACCATCCGCAAGAGGCTCCCCTGATAGGCCCTTTTGGGCCCGGTCAGGACCATCCGCAAGAGGCTCCCCTGATAGGCCCTTTTGGGCCCGGTCAGGACCATCCGCAGGAGGGTTCAGGCCGGCTGCCCAAACGGAGATCCCGGCTGGAGCTGTCCGCGCAGCGGACTGAGAGGTTGTCTTTCCCCACTGCGGGCCGCCCTTTGGGACGGCCCCTACGGTGGTTGTTTTGCCACCTTCTTGCGGGCGGGCGCCCCACACAAGAGGCTCCCCTGATAGGGGAGCTGTCCGCGTAGCGGACTGAGAGGTTGCTTTCTCCTGCGGGCCGCCCTTTGGGACGGCCCCTACATCGACACCGATGGTCTTGGCGATGGCTTCTGGCTTTTCCTGGGCCACCAGGGCCGTGACGATACTGTGGTAAATGGCCCGATAAACGGCTTGTTCATCGGAGAATTTGATTTCCGTCTTCGCAGGATGGACATTGACGTCGATCGTCGCCGGGTCGACATGGAGATGGAGCATGGCAAAGGGATAGCCCGATTTCGGCAGCATGGCGTGATAAGCATTGTCGATGGCCTTGAACATCAAAGGATTATGGACGATGCGGTGATTGACGATGCACGTTTGCCAGTTGCGGTTGCTCTTTAAGACCGACGGCTTGCCTACATAGCCTTCCAGGCTGATGCCGTCCTGGTCGGCAGCAACGGCAAAGACATCGCGGGCGACGTTGGCCCCGTAGATATTGGCAATCGTTTCCCGCAGGTCCCCTGTACCGCCGGTCTTCATCGTCGTCCGGCCATTATTGGTAAAGGTAAAGGCAATAGCCGGATTGGCTAGAGCCAGTTTAGTCACCATTTCAGAGATTTTCGAACTTTCTGTCCGTTCGCTCTTGAGGAACTTGCGCCGCGCTGGCGTATTGTAAAAGAGGTCGCTTACTTCCATCGTCGTCCCGACCGGGGCACCGGCCTGGTCTTCTGCTGTAATTTCGCCCCCATCGAGGATGAGGTGCGTGGCAAAATCGTCGTCCGCCTGGCGCGTCGTAATCTGCATGTGCGATACGGCAGCAATACTGGGCACGGCTTCGCCGCGGAAACCCAGAGACGTAATGGCAAAGATATCTTCGACAGAACTGATTTTGCTCGTGCCATGACGGATGATGCACTTATGGGCATCTTCCGGGCTCATACCGCAGCCGTCGTCGGTGACCCGCATATAGGACTGACCGCCATCGGCGATTTCCACTTCAATGGCATGGGCACCGGCATCAATGGCATTTTCTACCAATTCCTTGATGCACGACGCCGGCCGTTCAACGACTTCGCCGGCAGCAATCTTATTGCGCGTCGCTTCATCTAAGACATGAATGATTGAACTCACTGGATCCCACTTCCTTCTTTGGCATCTTTTTGCAGATTATATAAGAAAGAAATCGCTTCAATCGGCGTCATACTGCTGACATCGACACTGAGCAGCTTATCGATGACGGGACTGGAAAAGAGACTGTTCCCCATCGGTGACGGCGCAGGGTTCACAGGCGCCTTGGCCGGGACGGGAGCGCCGCCGTTCTTTTCCAAATCTTCCAAGATGACGTCGGCCCGCTTGAGCAGGCTTTCGGGCAGGCCGGCCAGGCGCGCCACGTGCAGGCCGTAGCTGCGGTCGGCGCCGCCGGGAATGATGCGCCGCAGGAACTTGATGTTCTTACCCCGTTCCTTGACGGCGACCGTATAATTCTTGATTTTCGGCGAATCGTCGGCCATGGCGATGAGTTCGTGATAATGCGTCGCAAACAGCGTCAAGGCGTGGATATGCTTCAGGCAGTATTCGATGACGGCCCTGGCGATGGACATGCCGTCAAAGGTGCTCGTCCCGCGGCCTATTTCGTCGAGGATGAGCAGGCTGCGGCTAGTCGCATGTTTCAGGATGTACGACACTTCCTTCATTTCCATCATGAACGTACTCTGACCGGTGAGGATATCATCGCTGGCACCGATGCGGGTAAAGATGCGGTCTACCGGGCAAATAGACCCTTCCTTGGCCGGAATGAAGGAGCCAACTTGAGCCATGAGGACCAACACGGCGACTTGGCGCATATACGTCGACTTACCGGCCATATTCGGTCCGGTAATGACCAGGATTTCATGATCTTCATGGTTCAAAGTGACGTCATTGGGGACGAACAATTCATCTTTCAAATACTTTTCAATAATGGGATGACGGCCGTCCTTGATGGAAATCGTCGCCTTCGTATTCAGGCTAGGCCGGACGTAGCGGTTGTCATAAGCCGCGCAGGCCAGGCTGTACAAGCAGTCGATGCGGGCAATGGCCCGGGCCGTTGCCTGCATGGCCGGGATATGTCCCTGGATCTGACGGCGGATGTCGCCGAAAAGCTTATATTCCAAAGCCAGCATCCGTTCCTGGCTGGTCAGGACTTTGACTTCAAATTCCTTCAATTCCGGCGTGATATAGCGTTCGGCATTGACCAAGGTCTGCTTGCGTACGTAATAATCGGGAATGGGCTTAGTATTGGCATGGGAAATCTCGAAGTAATAGCCAAAGACTTTGGTGTAGCCGATTTTCATCTTAATGCCGGTCTTTTCCTTTTCCTTCTCTTCCAGTTCCTGCAAAAAGGCATGGCTGTTGGCCGCAATGGAACGGATTTCATCGAGTTCCGGCGAAAAACCATCGCGGATGACGCCGCCGTTGCGGATGACCAATCCCGGTTCGTCCTTGATGCCCCGGCAGAGCAGGTCATACACATCGTCATGAGTCTGCAAGCGGTCATTGAGGTTGTGCAGGAGGTCGGCGCTGGCCCCGGCCAAGACGTTTTTGAGCTGCGGAATGACGGCCAGCGATTCCCGCAGGGCTACCAAGTCTTTCGGGCTTACCGTTCCCGTTTCGATACGGGTCAATATGCGTTCAAAGTCGTAAATACGGTTCAGCACGTCAGCTGTATCTTGGCGCATGATTTCGTGGAGGACGAAGTCTTCGACGGCATCTTGGCGGCGCGTAATATCGGCAATGCGGATGAGCGGCGCTTCCAACCACTTGCGCAGGAGCCGCCCGCCCATAGCCGTCTGGGTCTTGTCCAAGACATCGAGGAGCGTCCCCCGGCGGCCGCCGTCGCGGACGTTCTGCGTGATTTCCAGATGGCGCAGGCTGGCCGCATCGACGACCAGGCGCCGGTCATTGTCGATGTGTTCTAGGGAATTGATGTGAGAAATATCGGACTGCATGACGTCGCTGACATAGGCCAGGAGCATGCCGATGCAGTCGCCAGCCGCTGTGGCAGCGGCAAAATCTTCAGGCGGGAAATAGGACCGGGCCTGTTCGCTATAATCGACGTTGTCATCAGCAGGAAATTCCGTGACCGTACATTGCGCCAAATGGCTTCGCAAGTATTCGCGGACAGCGTCCATATCCTTCCCCATATGGGCGTAAATGAGTTCACTCGGTTCGTAGACGGCAAGGATATCGAACAAGGAGTCTTCCATGACCGACGCAGCGCAGTCAGCCCACAGACATTCGCCGGTCGTGACGTCCATAAGGGCCATAGAAAGGATGCCTTCTTTTTCATTCAGGCAGCCGATGTAATTGTTCTGCTTCGACGCTACGGCATTTTCCAGGGTAATCGTCCCTGGCGTAATGACCTTGATGATCTTGCGCTTGACCAAGCCTTTCGCCAGCTTCGGGTCTTCCATCTGTTCGCAGATAGCGACCTTATAGCCTTTATGGACCAGCCGTTCAATATAGGTATCGGCCGAATGAAAGGGCACGCCGCACATAGGGACTTTTTCCTTATTGCCGCCAGCCCGGCCCGTCAAGGTCAGGTCCAGTTCGCGCGACGCCGTCAGGGCATCGTCAAAAAACATTTCATAGAAGTCGCCGAGGCGGAAAAAGAGGATTTTATCCTGGCACTGCTCTTTGACTTCCATGTACTGCTGCATCATAGGCGTTAATTTTTTTCCTGCCAAAGTCTCACCTTCCTTTAGTGCACTAAGTGACCTTTGAGGACCCATGTCTGGCCCTTGTCGACCTGGACCGGCACGGTATCGCCGATAGCGACGGAGCCGTCATTTTCCCAAATGATCATCTTGTTGCCCGTCGTCCGGCCAAACCAGTGATTGGCATCATTCTTAGTCGGTCCTTCGACGATGACATCATAGACATGGTCTTCCATTTCTTTATTCTTGGCTAAACTATAGACGTTCTGTACTTCCATCAGACGCTGAAGGCGACGGCTCTTTTCTTCCTGCGGAATCTGGTCTTCCATCTTAGCTGCCGGTGTCCCCGTCCGCGGCGAATAAATGAACGTATAAGCCATATCGTACTGGACGCGTTTGAGCAGGTTCAGCGTATCTTCAAACATGGCTTCCGTTTCGCCAGGAAAGCCGACGATGATATCCGTCGTCAGGACCAGGTCGGGCATGCGCTTGCGGGCATAATCGACGAGTTCCAAGTAATGTTCCACCGTGTAACCGCGGTTCATCTTCTTCAAGAGCTCATTGGAGCCGCACTGGATAGGCAGATGCATGTGGTTGACGACCTTTTGGCTGTCGGCAATGGCGTCGATCATGGCAAAGGTCATATCCTTGGGATGGCTGGTCATGTAGCGCACCCGTTCGATACCGTCGATATCATCGACAGCGGCGACGAGCTTGGAGAAATCCGTGCCGTCTTTGAGGTCCAGACCATACGAATTGACGTTCTGACCGAGCAAGGTGATTTCCTTGTAGCCTTCAGCGGCGACCTTCTTGATTTCTTCCACAATGGCATCGATAGGGCGACTCACTTCGCGGCCCCGGACATAAGGCACGATGCAGTACGTGCAGAACTTGTTGCAGCCGTTCATGATGGGAATCCAGGCAAAGAACTTCTGGAAACGCTTGACCGGCATATCGTGGAAGGCCGGCAGGCTCATGTCGGCAGCCATATAATGGTCGGCCTTGCTGCGCCGTTCCTGGATGAGCTCGATGAGCTTGTGGATATTGTGCGTCCCAATGACCAAGTCGATATGAGGCGCCCGCTTGAAGAGCTTATCCTGCCATTCCTGGGCCATGCAGCCTGTGACGGCAATGATCAAATCGGGGTTCTGCGTCTTCAAATGCTTGAGCTCGCCGATTTTCCCCAACGTCTTGTCTTCCGCCGTTTCGCGGACACAACACGTATTGATGAGGATGACATCAGCCGTATCCAAATCCTCCGTATGATGGTAGCCCAGCTCTTCTAACTGCCCGGCATAATGCTCGCTGTCAGACATATTCGCCTGGCAGCCATAAGAAATAATATGATAAAATCGATTGCTCTGAAAATCCATGTAATCTCTCCGTTTTTCACAAAAATCATAATTTTAGTCTACCGTATATGATACCATATATGGGCCGCCTATGTGAAGGGCTTTTTAGGGCCTAGCGGCCCCGTTCATCATAGGTCGTTCATCGTTCATCGAATTTTTGGGACTGACGGCCCGCCGGTCGCCGGTCGCCTCGAGTGACCTCTGACTCGTAAAAAAAAAAACCAAGTCGGGGCAATATGATTTCTCATCCGTATTGACACGATTATCACCACATGTCACGGCGGGACGCCCTTTGGGCGTCCCCTACGCACAAGGCCGTTAGCCGTGTGGTTATATTCGGTAAATGGCCTTCCCACTCATCGCCTGTATGCGATATGTAGGGGCCGACCTGTCCAAGGCGGCCCGCCATCTGCGACCTGCGTTCACTGGTCCTCGTGTCTCCGTTTGATGCGGTAGACGGTGGATCGGCTGATACCGAGTGCTTTGGCGATTTGGGCACCGCTTTTGCCTTCACGGCTCATTTTTTCAATCATTTCATAAGTGCGCCCCCTGAGATGGCCTTCTTCGTCAAGTTTTCCCCGTTCCTCAGCAACAACATCCCGATGCATGACACGCAAGACGTCTTTTACCTGAATCGTCTGATTCTTGACGACCAGCACCAGTCGTTCGATGATATGGGCCAACTGCCGTACATTACCGGGCCAGGGCTGATTCTTCAAAAGCTCCCAGACATTGGCATCAAAGGTGTGGGATTTATGGTAGCGGATGTCCAGCATCCGTAAAAGGGCCTGGGAAATCTCCTGGATGTCCCCTTTGCGCTTGCGCAGGGGCGGGACTTCAATCGTCGAGTCGGTGGCACCATAGACTTTTGCCAGTTCCTTGACCTCCGTAATAGCCTGAGAAGAGCCGATGATATCTTGCAGATGGTAATGGGCCAGCATCCCGTTCTGCGGGAAGGCAGCGCGAATATTTCCCTGATAACGGTGGTGGATATTCCACAACGCCTTGAAAAAGGCACGGGTAATCCCTTCCCGTCCCGGCCGCAGGGGAATCCAATTCATATGCCGGGCAACAGTCATGGCAGAAATAGCATCAGTCCCGATAAGATCCGTAACCCCTTGGGACGCGGCCCGCCGGATAAGGTCCCGCAATTCCCGTTCATCATATGCCGGCGCCAAGCGATAAAAAGAGACATCCATGACCTGCAACGCATCTTCCAAGTCATGATAGTAATCGCGGAGGGCAAAGGGGATGATAGCCCCTAGTTTCCCGCCTTTAGGGGCAAAATAAATACACCTCAACAGATCCAGGACACTAGGCTGAATCACATAGACCTGTACCTGAGGATAGGAAGCCGCCAGCTTCGTCGCCATCGGTTCCCAGGCAAAAAAAGCGACCACTTCCGAACGGACGGCTTCTGCAATCTGAAGCTTGGCCCCTTTACGCGCCCCGTTAATGAGGATAACCTGTGAGGGTTCAATCCGTCGGGATACCCGTGTCATCTGCTGAACCATGTCATAGACAGCCCCATTCGGCGTGATAACAGAAACTTTTAAGTTTCTGTTTACCCCATCCATGTAAAATATCTCGTCATTTATACCTGCTCCTTTATATTTTTAAAAACGGTCTCCAGCAATATTGAACGTAGTATTAATTCAATATTTGATTTATATTTTGTATTGAATACGTACATTATACAATAACTGAGAAGAAAACACAAAAAAGCCAGCACCGGATGATTTGACTCATCGAGTGCTAGCTTTTTCATGATTTAATGTCTCATATCATTCTGACCTGGAGCCTTTACTTCAAAGGGAATCCGTTGTTCCCGGACAGCGGTCTTGATGAACAAGATAATCGCTGTAGACATGCTCAGTCCAACGGAATCACAGAAGGCTTCAAAGTCTTCTTTCAACTCCTTATTGATACGAAAAGATACTCCAATTTGTGAAGCCATAATAGTCCCCCTTTTTATTTAGCATCGGAAATGACGCGGACGCGTTCGATGGTCGGTTTGCCATTCTTATCTTTGGCAATCGTATCGATGCGGATGTATTTCATTTCCGATGAAAATTCGTTAGCTAATTTATCCAGCGTCCCATCCTGATTCAAAGCCGGGTTGGAAGCGGCGCCGGCCATGATGGCCCGGTAGACGATGGCCGCAAATTCATAGCGCGTCATCATGCGGTCACCATCGAAGTTCCCGTCGGGATAGCCCGTCAGGATACCGGCGTGTTTCAGTTTGGTGACGTATTCATAAGCCCAGTGGTTGGCCGGAACATCGGGGAACAAATCATTTCCCTTATCCTTGATCATACCGGCGTTGGTACCCGTCAATTTGTCAATGAGGGCACTCTGACGGTTGACGATGGCGTTCAAGTTGGCCACATTCTGGCGCAGGTCCTTGATTTCCTTGGCCATGGCGACGCGGGATGTCGAAACGTGGTTGCCCTGGCCGAGCTTGAAGCTGACGCCGGCATTGACCATATTTTCACCGCCGCCGAAGGAACCGCCGACACTGAACATGGTGTCTTCATTCGGCCGATAGTAGGCACCGACAGCGGCTGCATTGGCACCGCGATAGTTGCCGTAACCAGCAGCGAAGTCCCACTTATCGTCCGGGTCGAAATCGAGAGGATGCAAGGCTGCCAAAGCAGCAGCGCCGGCGCCGACGCGGTTAACGCGGCTGCCCAGTTTGTTGACAGCACCGCCAATACTGTTAATCGCCTGATCGCGCTGCCAGAGCTGGCTGCCGTTGATGGCGTCCGTCGAATCCTGGCTAACCTTGCCCGGAGCGACACCGCTGATGGTATTACCGCCCATATTCACGTCACCCTGTTTGATGGTGATGGCATCATGGCTGTCGTCGCCAGCGATATTGAAGGACGAGCTGTTGACCGTCGTCGCATTGACCGTCGTCGCTGTGACGCTGTCCAGTCCCTTGATGTCTTTGGCCAGTTTCACGGTCAGCGTATTATTGCCGTCCGAGACGACGCCGATGTTGCCATCCGTGAGGGCGCCCGTCGCACCGCCTTTGATGTTGGTCGTACTGTTCAGCTTCTGCTGAATCACATCGCCGCTGTCGCCGGCAAACTTCATGCCGTCGTCCGTTGTGGCTACGGTATGACCATCGATAGCTACACGTTTGATATCCGTCTTGCCATCAACACCTTTAGAGGCTTCTGCAGCTTTGATAGACGTTTCATTGTTACCGTCCTTAAAGGTCAACGTGCCGTTCTGACCATCAGCTGTAATAGCTTTCGTGCCATCCTTGCTGGTCACAGTCAGCTTGCCATCCTTGCCATTTTCGCCCTGGGTACCGATGGTCACGTCGTTGCTCAGGGAAATGTCATAGTTGGCCCCTTTCTCGTCAGTTGCATTGGTCTTTTCCATGACCAGGTTGCCCTGTGCGTTGCCACCATTGACGGAAACCGTGGTATGCTGCTTGGCCACCTTGTCGACTTTGTTGTTCACGTTGTCAATCTTCGTATTGACGTTCTGTTCCACCTTCTGCAACTGGTCTTCCGTAGCTGCCTGGCCGGAGGTGATGTGTTCGCCGTCCCAAGTCGTATTGGTCAGGCCGTTCACCGTCCCCTTGCCGTCCTTGTTGATGGTCACGCCGCCGACGGAGATGCTGCCGTCCTTGCTGTCCAGTTTGATCTGTTTGTCGCCCTGGCCGATGGTCACGGTGCCGTTATCCCCGTTAATGGAGATCTTCTTGTCGCCTTTCCCGAAGTTCACGTTATCAGCCAGATCCACAGTGTACTTCGTACCGCCATTCTTGTTGGTCCCCGGGGTCACGGTCACATTCCCGGAAGGTCCGGCTTCCACAGAGCTGTGGGCCGTGGCTTCCTGTTCCACCTTCGTCAGCTGGGACACATTGACCGCATCCGTCGGAGCCTTGCCATCAGCCACATGGGAAATGACATGGCTGCCCGCATCAATGCCCGTATAGGTGATGCTGGGACCATTCGTAATCTTCAGGCCGCTGCCATCTACAACGGTAGTGGAAGTGCCGCCGCTCGTCATGTTACTGGTATAAGTAGAGCTGTTCAGGCCCGTTAGATTCTTGTTGAGTTTAATCAACAGTTCGCCATTATCGTCAGACTTGTTAGCCGTTACCGCAATGTTGCCATCAACAAAGTCATCTTCTTTGGCATTAGCAGCTAGATTGCCTTTAATGGTAACGGTCTTGTTCAGCTTGACGGCTGCACCCTGACCGAAGTTACCAGCATATTTCATGCCGTCATCGAGGGTTGCCACGGTATGATCCGTATCTTTACCATCTTGATAGACAATGCGGGTCATGCCGTCTTTGCCATTCTTGCCGTCCGTCCCATCGACACCGACAGCACCTTTATCACCCTTAATTGTCAGGCCATTAGCACCGTCTTTGCCATTGAGACCGATGGAACCGTCTTTGCCATTGATGACTACAGCCGAACCATCCTTGCCGTTGACGCCAATCGTACCATCAACACCGTCTTTACCATCAGCACCTCTTTCACCGACTGTGACGCTGTTGCCTTTGATATCCTTGTCCATCTTAATGGTCAGGCTGCCATTGGCATCACCGATGACTTTCAGGTTTTCACCGGAATAGTTGGTATCGTCCTTCGTGCCTTCGCCTTTGATAGTGAGTTTCGTGCCGAGGTCACGATGGACCGTAACATCCGTATTATTGCCTACGAAATCGAGGCCTTTAACCGTCAGGTCCGTGGAAGTCTTCCCGGCAATGTTCTTCACATCGCCGATGTTAGCGCCGTTGGTATCCGTATTATAGGTCGGCTTGCCGTTTTCATCCTTCCCATCGGCACCGCTGCCCATGTTGTTCACCTGGATGTCACCATAAGAAACGGTAGTCTTGCTGATGGTAATCGTCTTATCGCCAGCCTTGCCAGCTTTGTTAATCGTAAGGCCATCAGAATTCATCACTGTATCACCGGTGGTAACGCTGTTCAGGTCCGTCAGGTCTTTGGCCAGCTGTACTTTCAGTTTGCCGTCCGTCGTACTCTTCACGGCGATATTCTTATCCGTCAGTGCACCTGTTGCACCACCGATGATATCCAGCTGTTCGTTCAGTTTCTTGGCGATAACTGTATCGTCATCCCCCTTGAATTTCAGGCCGTCTTCAGTAGTAGCCAGCGTGTAGTCCTTGCCGTCTTTCCCATCCTTGCCGTCATTATAGACAACGCGGGTAATGGTTTCACCGTCTTTGCCATTGACGCCAGGTTCACCCTTGATGACATGGATACCAGCATCGGCACCGTCTTTGCCATCTTTACCATTCTTGATGATCAGTCTGCCATCGACACCATTAGTACCATCCTTGCCATCTTTGCCTACTTTGACAGAGTCCGCACTGATAGCATTATCCATGAGGACCGTAATGGTTGTTTTGCCGCTAGCATCCTGAGCAACGGTCGTTGTCAGGTTATCAGCACTATAGGTATGGCCGTCTTTTGCCTTCGTGCCGACGATATCGATGGTACTGTTCAGCTTGTTGCCAACAGGGTTCGTGCCATTTTCAACAGCCGCATTTGCACCGAATTTCAAACCGTCGTCCAGCGTTGCAACGGTATGCGTCGTCGTGCCAGCTTCGCCGTCTTTGCCATCCTGATAGACGATCCGTGTGATGCCATCCTGGCCATTGACACCCGGCGTACCATTCTTGCCGTCCGCACCATTCTTGCCGATAGTCTTGATAATGGTAGTTACACTGCCATCTTTGCCATTCTTACCTACGAGGCCGATAGAGCCGTCTTTACCATCCTTGCCGTCTTTGCCGAGGACGAGATTATCGTTCAGAGCGACTTTGATTTCATTTTTCGTAGCATCACCAGTCGTAGAAATATTGGTGCCGTCGCCGACGATGCTCAGCGTATCGCTGTTGCCGCGGGAAATCGTTGTATCTGCATTGTCGCCTTTGAAATTGAGTTTAACCCTGCCTGCTTCATTGGCAATATCCGAAAGGTCTAAATCATAGGTCGTATTGTCGTTTCTCGTGAAGGTAGCTTTCTTCGAGGCCGCATCATAGGCTGCACTCTTGGTGTAGGTATCCTTCAGGCCGGAAACGGTTGCCGTAGTGCCATCGTTATTGGTCAGGGTAATCGTACCTGTTCCATCCGTATTATACGTTGCCGTGCCGGAATTGACGCGCATGTCGGCTGCACTGACGGTATACGTCGTCTTGTGGTTAGCATCATCCTTAGTAGGTGTAACAGTAACATTATCGCCAGCTTCAACAGCGACAGCTTGACGAGCTTTATCCTTGAAGGTGCTGTCGGCGACATTGAACTTCACCACGCCATTAGCTCCGACTTCAGCTGTCGTATTCGTGCCGTTGGTGAAATCGAGGCCCTCCTTCAGGGTAACTGTCTGCGCCGTACCGCCATTGGCCTTATAGCTGATAGACGTATTTTTGGCTACTGTGCCATAGTCTACCATGATGTCATAAGCATGATTCGGGTTGCCGTTGGTCGTGTCTTGTACTTTGATACTCTGATTCGACGAGGTGACGGTTGTCCGGCTGTCCTTCAGTTGGGATACATTGACCGCATCATTATCATTGCTACCATTGGCCACATTGGCAATGACCTGGCTATTCGCATTCAGGCCAGTACTTGATACATAGGTCTTTCCACCGACGGTCAGGCCCATATTATTGATGACCGTATTACCTGTTGTGACAGATCCACCATCAGTCAAATCAATATTCTTAGCCAGCTGGACTTTCAAGGCACCACCTACGGCATTGACTCCTATATTCTTGTCCGTCAGATTGTCTTTATTGGCGCCGCCTTTAATATCCAGACGTTCGTTGAGCTTCTTGGCAATGACGTTCTGTTCCGCAGCTTGGTCTGTGGCAGCAACATAGTTATCGCCAGCATATTTCTGGCCGTCGTCAAGGGTTGCCACAACTTGCTTGCCGTCTTTACCATCCTGGCCCTGACCGTAGACAATACGCGTGATATCCGTGCCATTGACACCGGGTTGGCCGTTCTTGCCGTCTTTGCCCGGTTGACCTTTTTCAGTCTTGATGATGGTCGTCGTATAACCATCAGCACCATCTTTACCAGCTATCCCGATGGAACCGTCTTTACCATTCGTACCATCTTTGCCGAGGACAAGATTATCATTCAGAGCGACTTTAATCTGGCTTTTCGTAGCATCACCATTCGTTGAAATATTGGTGCCGTCGCCTACGATGCTCAGCGTGTCGCTGTTACCGCGAGAAATGGTCGTATCTGTGTTTTCACCCTGGAAGTTCAGTTTCACATTGCCTGCTTCACTAGCAATGGCCGACAAATCCAGATCATAGGTCGAGTTGTCATTTCTCGTGAAGGTGGCTTTCTTATTTGCCGCATCATAAGCAGCGCTCTTGGTGTAAGTATCCTTCAGGCCAGAAACCGTTGCCGTAGTGCCATCGTTATTGGTCAGGATAATCGTACCTGTTCCATCCGTATTATACGTTGCTGTGCCAGATTTAACACGCATGTTGTCAGCACTGACTGTATACGTTGTCTTGTGGTTCGTTTCATCTTCAGCCGGTGTAACGGTAACGTTATCGCCAGCATTGACAACCACGGCTTCCCGAGCCTTGTCTTTGAATGTGCTGTCGGCGACGTTGAACT
Source organism: Megasphaera sp. SC8-1 (assembly GCF_024436295.1). Taxonomy (NCBI): domain Bacteria; kingdom Bacillati; phylum Bacillota; class Negativicutes; order Veillonellales; family Veillonellaceae; genus Megasphaera; species Megasphaera sp. SC8-1. Next base: position 173,753 of record NZ_JANFQH010000034.1, read on the forward strand.
TCACCACGCCATTGACTCCCACTTCAGCCGTCGTATTCGTACCATCAGTGAAATTCAGGCCTTCTGAAAGTTTGACACTCTTCTTCGGAGCCGCACTGTTTGCCGTGTAGGAAATGGTCTGATTGTCCAAGTCTGTCTTGCTGGCAATGTTGTCGATAACGACGGTCTTGGTCGTGCCTGACATCGTATCTTTTACGTTCAGGCTGACTTTATTATTGGCAACGGAATACTTATTGGCTTCTCCATTACCGACATTACCATCGGAACCTACGAGCTGATAATCCGTGGACGATCCGCCAAGATCCGAAAGTTTCAGTTCATAACTGCTTCCATCATTGCGGTTGAAGGTAGCCTTGTGATTAGCTGCATCGGCTGTAACACCCGTCGTGTAGATATTCTTCAAGCCGGAAACCGTTACTGTTGAATTATCATTATTGGTCAGCGTAATCGTACCTGTACCATTATCAGCATACGTTGCCGTACCGGATGTTACGTGTGTGTCTTTTGCGCTGACCGTATACGTCGTCTTGTGGTTTTCTTCATCCGCATCCGTTTTCACCGTAACATTGTCGCCCTGCTTTACAATCACGGCTTCCCGAGCCTTATCTTTGAATGTGCTATCTGCGACATTAAACTTCACGACGCCATTGGCTCCGACTTCCGCCGTCGTATTCGTACCGTTGGTGAAATCGAGGCCATCCTTCAGGGTAACTGTCTGCGCCGTGCCGCCATTGGCCTTATAGCTGATAAAGCCAGCCTGTTTCAGCTGAGCCACGTTAACCGCATCCGTATCTTCACTACCTGCTGCTACGTTAGTAATCTGACGGGTCAGGAGTTTTGTTTTTGTTACTTGCTTGCCATTAGCATCGTAATCCTTATAGGTTGCAGTACCACCGACAGAAACAGCCCCTTCTGTAGAAGTCCAGGTTGCTATTTCTGCATCTGTAGCATTCGTCAAATCAGGAAGACGATAGGCCGCTTTGTAATCCGTACCGTTTTCTTTATTGCCTGCTGCCCGGGTAGCTACCGAACCAGCACCGACAGCCACGCTGCCGCGCTGCTTAGCACTGGCAGAATCACCTAGTGCTGTCGTAAAGGCTGCTTCTGCAGCAGTAGAACCGGTACCAATAGCTACGCTGCGGGTAGCTTCTGCCGCTGCCGCATAGCCAATAGCAACACTGCCGCCACCATCGAGAGGATTATTTACATCATTCGTTTCCTTGCCCGCTACAGAACTGAGGCCCATGGCGACGGAATAGCGGCCCCGTGCCTGCGTACCACTACCGATAGCGACCGTCGAGTCATTGACAGCATGGGTATCATAGCCGATGGCTACAGCATTTTCTGCGTTTTCCGTCGTAGAAGCACGGACGCCAGCAGCCAAGGAGTTTTTGCCTTTTGCGCCTTTATTATCATAGTTAGAATCAGGACCTATTTCATTAGAAAGAACACTATAATAGTGGACACCATCGCCGCTGGTTCCAGATCCGCTGCCGCTAAATTGGGCTATAGCTGCTTGCAACTGAGCCACGTTGACAGCATCGGTCAAATCGGTACCCGCTGCTACGCCTGTAATTTGCCGAGTTAAGATACCATGCCCAGTATGGTCTCCTCCGTTACCATTCGCATCGGTATCTACATTGCCAATAGCCATTGGATTGGCCGTAGCTGTCCATACTGCATCCCAGTATTTCTCATTAAATGCCGTCGAAGGTCTGTCACCTTTCTTATCACTCAAATAACCATCTTTTCCAGCTCGCGTACTGCTATAAGAATATTCACCTAAAACGATTCCTGCTGGAATGTATTTCTTATTGTCGTCAGTATACCCTGCAGCATTACTATTTGCCATAGCACCATTACCAATGACAATAATCCCTTGGCCAGAACCATTAGCTTTTGCATCATTGCCTATGAGTACAGATTGAGAGGTATTGGCTATCGTTTCATTATTTCCGATAACAATGCTACCAACGGCCTCTCCATTGGCCTTACCTCTGCCAATAACAATCTGGCCTTCCGCATTGCTCAGCGCTCCATTGCCTATGACTACACTGTTCGTATTGCCTGTATTTCCGTTACCTACTACGACAGCATTTTCCGAATTATTAACAGCATTTCCTGACCCGTAGATAACACTATTTTTACTTTGATTAATAGGATTACTACCAGTCATTGTAGATGCCTCATTGTTAGTAATATTTCCATTAGCATCAGCTGCCCAAACCGGCACTGCCGCCAACGATGTCGTCAGGGCAAAGGCTGCCAGAACAGCGGCTTTTCGACAACATCCGCTGCGGCTGCGACGTACATGGCCGTCGTCATGGCTCTTGGCCAATTCTGAGACGACGACATAACAATTTCTTGCTTTACTCCAAATAACTTTAAAGATTTTATTCATAGGATATCCCCTCTCTTTGAATATATTTGAATATATTTCATAATAAGATATATGAAATATTCGTGCCAAATAGAGGGAATTACAAATAGATGGGTCTATTATGCCATTATAGCCTCGTTTTGCAACGCGTATAAAAGTGCCATGTTGTTGCTAAATGCAACAGTTTTATGGCAAAAAATATTATATTGAGACAGGGCATAGTAAAAAAGCTTGCCGCATGTGCGACAAGCTTTTTAAGTGATTAGTGGTTAGCAGATGGCTTTAAATATAAAAACCATTACCTCAAACATAGGAGCAAGGGACCTTGCATGATGTTCGCTAATTTCGCGCTACATATCCTTTTTATTTTGATATTTTTGCCGCATCCGGTAAATCGTCGAGCGGCTGATGCCGAGTTCTTTGGCGATATCCGATACGCTTTTACCGTCTTGGTACAGTTTTTCAATGTAATCATACGTCATGGCCTTGAGATTCCGGTCGCGGACATTCTTGTCCGGCACGACGGGCGGATTGGGCAGGACCCAGGCTAAGTCGGGCAAGGTAATCTTTTCCTCACGGACGACCAGGGACAGGCGTTCGATGGTATTGGCCAGCTGACGGACATTTCCCGGCCAGGGAAGGGTCTGGAAATAATCGAGGACGTCCTGCCCCAAATCATGAGGCTGACCGTATTGTTCATTGAACCGCTGAAGCAGGGTCCGGGCAAGGACGGCCATATCCTCTCTGCGCTGGCGCAAGGGCGGCATGTGGATGAGCAGGACGGCCAGGCGGTAATAGAGGTCCAGCCGGAAGTGGTGCTCCTGGACGGCCTGTTCTAAATCCTTATTCGTCGCGGCAATGATACGGACGTCGATGGGAATGACATTGTGAGCACCCAGGCGGCGGACACTGCGTTCCTGCAAGACCCGAAGCAAGTGGTTCTGCAAATTATACGGCATATCTCCGATTTCGTCGAGGAATAAGGTTCCCCCATTTGCTGCTTCAAAGAGCCCTTCACGGCCATCACGGCGCGCTCCCGTAAAGGAACCGCCGGTATAACCAAAGAGTTCACTCTCTAAGAGGCTTTCTGAGACGGCCCCACAGTTGATGGCGATGAACGGCCCGTGACACCGGCTGCTCAGATTGTGGATAGCCTGGGCCATCATTTCTTTTCCCGTCCCCGATTCACCGGTAATGAGGATGGTCGATTCCGTAGCGGCATAAATCCGGGCCAACCGTTTGACTTGCTGCATCATAGGCGAAGTACCGATGATATCGTCCAAATGATAATAGGCCATCATCCCGGACCGCGGTGAAATCGTCCTTCCCGGGGCCATCCGGGATTGACGCAGGCTCCACAGGGCTTTGAAAAAAGCCCGCACGAGGCCGCCCCATCCTGGCTGCAAGGGAATCCAGCCCAGTCCTTCGCCACGAGCATACGTTTCGATACCGGCACTCCCGACGACATACTGGATGCCTGAAAGTGCCGCCTGATGGACGGCGGTCTGCATCGCCCGCTCATCGCTATCCGAGGCCAGGCAATAAAAAGTGACCCCCATCGCCTTGAACTGCACCTCTAAATCATCATAATAGGCGCGCAGCGAAAAGGGAATGATGACACCGCACGACATCCCCTTAGGGACCTGACGGATGCTATTCAGCAAATCAAGGACGCTGGGCTGGACGACAAAAACTCGTTGCTGCGGATACGTGGCGGCGACAGCCGAAGCCATCGGGTCCCACAAAATGACGGCATCCCGGCCGGCCTGGATACTTTTCCGGATCCGATACGCCGCATCAGCCGCACTGCCATCGATCAAATCAAGATGGGCCAGCTTCCGCTTCTGTGTCGCAGGCAGAAATTGTTCAATTTTTGTATATAACTGGGATGATGGAGTAACGATAGAAATCTTAAAAATTTCTTGTACCCCCCCCCCCCGCATTTTTTCTGTTTTCATGGCTTATTTTTAAAAATTTAAATCATATTCTACTGTTCTATGATTACATTTCATATTGCAAACGGAGATAGCCATATTATATCATGTATTTATAAAATTTATATAACATTATAAAACTAATTGTTATTAACTGATTTATGGATTTTATATTTGATTAATGTTTTTATATAATAAGATAATATAGATATCATATAAAATATTATTTTATTCATACATTATCATACGAAAATTTTATAATTCAGCTTTGAAAAAAGACCTCGCATGGACATAGTCCTTATCATGCGAGGTCTTTTTTAACCTGATTCTGCAAGAAGTCTCCCGCCTA